>MEHG01000135.1 GCA_001940705.1 Candidatus Thorarchaeota archaeon AB_25 | reverse complement strand
GAATCATTGATACTTTCAGCAGAAAAGACCTTTCTACCCATTATTTAGTGACCTCATTTGGTAGAAACAGACGTTGTCAGAGTGTAAATTTCGCTTCTTCTTCCGTTTCTTTCGATAAATCGTCAATGGTTGTGAGATGCGGAAACTATAATTTTTCAGCGGAACGAACTTTTTTTGGTCCATTGTCTGAAACCTATCATCTATCTCATACCGAATTCTTGCTTCATTAAGAAACTTCCCCAATTTTGACAGTAATCTCTGTAGTTGTCCTCGGCAAAACCGCTTCTCTTCATTTTGACAGCTTCAATGCATAGCTCCCAATTAGTATAGCTAATGATCCCAGAGATTTCTATAGGGCAGCTCGCATCTTCTCCAGCTTTTGTCTAAGCTCATCTCCTGCCTGCTGAAGCCAACCTTCCAATGTGTCACATCCATAATCATCGCAGTGTGCACAGGTTTCCACACCACGCTCGCTTGCACATGATTTGACACCACAAGCGGCACAGAACTTGAATTTGGGTTCAGCATCAACCTTGCAACCAACACAGTTGATCTCTTCTGCAGTGATGGGATAGTCTGGACTTCCCCACTCAGCAGCTTGCTTCTTTCGCAACTTGTCATCATCATTTTTCCATGCAAGATGAGCAGGACATGTAGCACAGTCAAGCCCACAATACGCTATCGTGCTCTCGGTCATGAAAACCTATAATGCCTTTGTAGAATAAAAGCCCAACAGATGACCGAAACTAATTCTAAAGTCTTTTTCATGAAACTGCAGTTCAAGCAATCCTTTTATTCGTCGTTTGTTAAACGTAACTGTTGGTTAAGTCCAACGAATTCTTTCGTATCTATGAGATGGTACGTATGGCTGAGAATGCAGAATGGGAAAATGCTATTGAGTACACGAAATTCCTGAAAGGCGCTCGTGAGAACACAGAGATAATGAAAGCGTGGTACAATGACCTTCAAATCACTGAACAGGATTTGGAGAATCTCCGTAGCCTTCAGAACGAGCTTCGAATACTCGTCATTGGCAATGACCGGTGTAGTGACACGGCGGGAAATCTGCCAATTATTGCCAAGATGGCTGACATCTCATCCAAACTTCAACTCCGTATTCTTGACAGTGATGCCCATGCAAGGTATCATCAACAGTTCAAGGTCAATGGGAAGAGGAAGACTCCTGTTGTTCTCTTTCTCAGTCCTGAAGGCGAAGAGTTGTGTCGATGGGTTGAGCGACCAAATGCTGCATACAAGGTCATCAACGAGGCAACAAACCCCTCGGTGGAGAGTCGTAATAAAGAGCTGAAGAAGTTATACAGTGACACGGAGATACAACGACAGAGCGTAAATGAGTTCATGAGCCTGATACTTCGGGCTGACTTTATTCTAGGAAGAAGCTAAACATGGCACATCATCATGGGAAGGCTGACTGGACTGACGATGAACGTGTCCAAAGAATGGCCAAATCGTACAATGTGAGGTATGATGATGCATTCTGGGACACCTTCGACACTCTCACTAGTGGTGAATCAAGGTCTGTCGTCGCAGACTTTGGGTGTGGACCCGGACTCTTACTCGCAGATGTTGCGAATCGATTCAACGCTCATAGCGCTATAGCACTTGATGAGAGTGAGCAGATGCTTGCTCTTGCAAAGACCAGTCTCGAAGAGCGTACCAATCTTCAATCTATTGACATCCAGCATGTTAATTTTGATGCTGAAACGATTCGAGTTGACCCAGATAGCATAGACTTTGCGTTCTCAGGATTCATGCTTCATGAGGTCGCTAGTCCTAGTGATTTTGTATCTCAAGTCTATAAACATGTAAAATCCAATGGGATCTATGTAGTCTATGATTTTGTGTCTGGAAATGAGGAGATGTTCGTAAAAACAATGAGTGAACAGGGTATGAGTGAGGAACAAGCAAGAAAGCGATATCCCCATATGTGTAAGCACTCAGCAGACGATATTGTAGCGATACTGGAGACCTCTGGTTTCTCAAACTGCCGTGCACAGACAATTGGTGAGATTCGCGCAGTTGTAGTAGGACTAAAGAGGTAAACTGACATACAATCGTTTGAAAATAGAGTGTTGAATATCATGTCATTCTCTCGTCGAAAATCATCTCCTTGGGCAAACGATGACTCAGAACTAACGTGTCCAAAGTGCGGCAGCAGTCGTATATCACGGATACTTGGCTCTTGGTCCCGCCCTCGAGGTGTCCAGATGTTTAAGTGCACATCGTGTGGGAAGAAGTTCTACGATCGAGGATACGATGATTATAGACCGACCTTTATCAGATAATCAGCTAGTGGAGCGAGAAACTTGTCCGGACGACTTCAGCAGATGAAATATCCTTTCTCACTTCAAGCTAGGCAGGCCTCACAAAAGATGGCTCGGGACCTAGGTGCGCTCGTTGACCTTCTTGAAGACCCAGATAATCATTATGTGGTGGATGAAGCTGAAGCTAGGGTCTATGCCGCTCTTACTCAATCTCAGATCCGATATCCTGCCATGGAAAACGAAAAGGATGTCCTCATCTACCCAACAGCACGACTGATTGTTGAGGAACTTGGAGTTCCTCGACTCCGCGCTTTGCAGGCTGAGGCTGAATCAAAGGAGGCGAATAGACAACTTGGAAAAGAGGATAGTGCTCTTGTCACTGATATGTGTACATCCTCTTTCAATTGGACCATCGAGTCAATGGGAAACATTACCGAACGTTCCAAACTCCCTCTGATGCTTCGAACATACGAGATGAAAATTCGGTTTGAGAACTATCTCGAGGTCGCTCCCGCTTTTCACAGCGATGAGTGGAGCCTCATTAATCGCCACTTGAACAAGGGATGGATTCCGATTAGACGATCTGAACTGGATCGGCTCATCTCAGGCAAGTTTAGACAACTCATAATGCAAGGTCGATTTGACATACCAAGAATGTCCCAACGTCTGATTGAAACAGTCCAGCGTATCGAGGCTGAAACCAAGGGAAGGATACGTCAAGCCGAACCGTTGAAGATGACAGAAACCCTAGCATCGGCATTTCCACCATGCATTCAGAAGATGTATGACGACTCTATCAGAGGTGACGTCAACCTTTCGCACGACGCACGGTTTGCGCTTGCTGCATTTCTTCTCAAAATCGGGATGGAAAAGGAGGAGGTGCAGAAAGTGTTCAGCGGTTCCCCTGACAAGAACATTAGTCTCATCGATTATCAAGTCCAGCATATCGCATCTAAGAGATCAATGGGTGCAGAAGATGCGGGGTACACACCTCCCGGATGCAAGAAACTACAGGTGAACAACCTCTGTCCAGTCTATCTAGGGACAGTATCCGATCCTTTGTGTGAATATATCTTGAATCCCCTCGGGTTCTATCAGACACGCGCCTGGGAAATAACAAAGGGTATCCAGGACCACTCGTGGTACGCAAGAAAACGTGACAAGAAACAGAACTTCTAAACTGCACATCTCGTGTAGTGGTAGAGGTACTCCTGAGCATAGCCTGCATATCTGCCAAAATAGTCCCTAGCTGCTTCAGACTTCTTTGAATATGACTTACCCGCGTTCGTGAATACGCCATAGTGTTCCTGAATCACACGTTCAATCCAGACGTCTATTGGAAAAGATTCTAGGAAGCCCAACGAGAATAGGCTGACACAGTCTGCAACCTTGTCACCAACTCCATGGAGTTTCTTCAGATGTTTATGAGCTTCAGGATAGTTCATAGATCTTAGTGAGTCCTCTGTCACTTTTTTATTCACAATGGCCTCGGTCGACCTAGCAATGAACTCCGCCCTCCATGCCAGCCCGAGTTTCTTCAGGGCACTCACACTTGCATTGGATAGCTGCTCTGGGGATGGCATTCCATAGTAGACCTTTCCTCTGAACTCATAGGAGGGGCCCCACTTCTTCCTGATAGCATTCGTCATGCCCCGGATGGCGGGGACATTTTTCCACACTGAACAGAGAAATGACACAAGACAGGGAAAGAAAGGGTCATTGATAATGCGTAGGTTTGGTGCGAAGATTATGCTCTTCTTCATGATTCCATCTCTCGTAATCTCCTGATGGATCTGGTCCAATGGGTCCTCCAGTCTGAATAACTTTGAGAGGTTTACATCGTCCTCAGATGTATCATAGAGGAGAGTGTCACCTCTTTGCTCAACATATACAACCTGTCCAATGTCCGCGTTGATGTACCCCTCACCCTCTTTGACCCAACAGAATGTCTGCCCACACTCTAATGTGTCAACAAGACTGAAGTCCTTGACCGCAAGTCGTCTCATCACTAATCACCTGACCAGCTCTCGAAAAGAGTATTGTGTTCCGACAATGCTAAAACAAAAGTTCTCAGATGTTTACTTAGCGGCAGTGATGAACCTCCAATGTGAGATTATGAACAAGTGATCGACCTTAGGGGTATCTGAGCCGCACCCTCTACTGGATTTCTGAAATATCCAAAGATCTAATTTTCACGATTTTAACCAACTCGTCAATCTCATCTGCAATGAAGATCGGGAGGTCTAAACCAGGAATGGCTGCTTTGTCTGACCAGCTCACTATTGCTTGGGTGTTCACGGGAATATCGTCATGTTTCAGTTCTGTATCTCCCACGCACCAGAACTTGGGTATGTTTGCTGACTTCATTCCTTCTACAATCAGAAACTCGTAATTGGATAACCTAACCAATTCATCGGAGCCTATCCGGTCTGTGAACTTGCCAGACTCTGCTTTGGGGCCAAGGAAGATTGTCATTGAAGCTCCAGCCTGCATGTGCCTCCACGTATCTGTTCCTTGGTTAGGTCCGGCTTCATGCTTTGAACTCTTGACTGTTGCAACACTATGTCCACTCTTGATTAGAGACCTGATAATTGCTTCAACAAGTGTTGTCTTTCCCGTGCCTGAATATCCTGAAACGCCAAATACTCGCATCTTGCGCATCTCAAAATAACTTCGCATAAGGTAGTTTCGCTTTGTCATTGGTATCTGTAGAAGTGAAAAAAACAGCTGCTCAAAGCAGGACCCTTAAAACGGGGTCATGCCAACTTCGAAGTTGGTGAATACACTCTTGGCTCCCGAGAATCATGTGGCTGTTGAATGCTTAGACCTACATCGTGAATTCCAAGATGGTTCACGAGTTATCAGAGTACTGCAAGGAACAAACCTAAAGGTTGACAGAGGTGAATTCGTAGCCATAGTTGGTGCCTCCGGTTCTGGAAAGACCACACTTCTCAATCTTATAGGGGGTTTGGACAGACCCACATCTGGGACAATCCTTGTTGATGGCGACAGTATCACGGAGCTAGATGATGAACGAATGTCAGAGGTACGACGCCACAAGATTGGGGTTCTATTTCAGGACCAACACCTCCTACCAATTTTCACAGCCCTCGAGAACGTGGAGGTGCCGATGCTTCTAGATGATATTCCTCAAAAAGAGAGGAGAGAACGAGCAATCAAGCTCCTTGAAACCGTTTTTGTAGACCACCGAGCGGAACATATGCCTCACGAACTCTCAGGCGGAATGCGGTCACGAGTCGCTCTTGCCAGAGCTCTTGCAAATGACCCTGCCGTTCTACTTTGTGATGAGCCCACAGGTGATTTAGACCACAAGACTGGCGGAGAGATTATCCAACTGATGAGAGATCTTGCCAAGAATCAGAATCGGGCAGTCATAGCAGCCACCCACGATCCAGAAACAGCTCGGATGGCAGACAGAATTCTCCTACTCCGTGATGGTGTCCTAGTGGATGAACTTGTGGGTGACTTCTTCAAGCACAGTAAGGTCGATGTGAGTACAAGAAAGAGCGATGAACGGGCTGATGAGGGAACTTCTACCGCGGAGTGATCTGAGTGGGCGTAAAGAACTCAAAGACCACTAAGACCAAAGGTAACAGAGGGTACGGTCTCTCCTATGCCCTAAGTGCACTCCGGGCTAACCCGTTTAGAGCAATTAGCCTTGCCCTTACGCTTAGTCTTGGTATCAGTCTGTTCGCATCTACAATGGTCTGGGGCGATACTGGTATCTATGTGAGCATCTATCAGTATCTTGATGATAATGCATACCAAATCAAGGTTGATTATGAACCGGGAAATCCAGAAGCCCTCAAAATGGCAGAGAGCTATATGGACCAAAACCAATTCGTAGAGGATGCATACCGTGTCAACTCAACGGTAGGCTTGGTCTGGGGTACAGGTCTCCCTGACAGTACAGAATACGACATAAATGATCCAGTTTACAGCGATGGAATAAAGGACTGCAGAGTCGTATTCGTGGATAATGAGTTCCTGAACAAGACCGCCATGGAGTATACTATTGAGGGATCCTTGGAACTCGGTCAAGGCGAGATTATAGTATCTCGGTTGTTTATTACGTACGTGGAACAAGTCTTTGATGTCACTCTTCAGATTGATGATACAATAGATGTCGAGCTTCTAACTGGCAGTGCAACTATTTTGCCAGCAACGTTGGACATGCTGGGTCGAATGAGTCTGACCAACCTCAGGATTGTTGGCATCTTTGATCTTCCAACCTATGGCACCATACTTGAACGCGCTCTCCTCAAATTCGAGAACGGACGGCCCAATTGGAATAATACCAACTTCCCATATGATGTGATGGGAATTCGAGATAGTATCCTGATTCGCACCGATTCGATACCTGCAGGCTCACTATCTGAAAGTGGTTTCTTCAGTGAAACAATGTTAGTCAGAGTTGCAGCTGGTGCACTTGCTGTAAGCAGTCCGCAAAATGTCGCTGCTAATATCTTTGAGTTGACAGTACGGACTGAAGAGTTGTATGACATCACTTGGGAGGGTCATGACAAGGTGTGGGAACTCCAAGGTGTTGTCAATAGCTACCTTGCCACACTGGACCTCTCTGTACTTGCTCTCCCGGTTATTCTCCTAGCCCTGTTCTTCTCTGTATTTGCTGCAGACACATTCATGGCACCGCGTTATGTTGAGGTGGGGATTATTCGTTCCAAGGGCGCGAGTTATTCTCAAGTGTCAAGTGTTTTCCTGTGGGAATCTGCGGTGATAGCTGCGCTTTCGGTAGCACTTGGAATTCTCTTCAGCGTGCTTTTTGCACCGCTAATTCCTTCAACAACCAATTTCATGACCTTTGATTGGGACACTTACTTCTTCTATCTGTCTAAC
>MEHG01000134.1 GCA_001940705.1 Candidatus Thorarchaeota archaeon AB_25 | reverse complement strand
TCTTCGGTCCGAGCCATTCCTTCGTAAAGACCTACTACTATCGACTTGTCTTCATAACCCTCGAGGTGGTGGAGTTTGAAGTCAGCGACAGCTTGCCAGTACTTAATCTCAAGCGCTGGGAGAACGGTGGCCAAATTGAGGTGGATGTCGACCAGACTCTGGAAGCATCCCCAACAAGAGCTACCCTGACCCATAGCAATGGACACTGGATCAGCCAATGTCAGACCTCCTTCAGATTGTAGACCATCTCGTGGTTCTCTTCACCTGCAACCTCAACATCGCCCCAACGGAGCATCCCCATGAGGTTCCAGACAACGAGGTCTTTCTCAAACTCAGTTGCTTCAGTAATCTTTGAAACTGAAGCAGGTCCAGCCTTTAGCGCTTCAGTGATGGCTTTTCGCTGCTTGCGAACGTCACCACGTTTCTGTGTAAAAAATTGTCCAAACATTCTGCTCATTTCCATTCCCTCCCTATTGGGCCTAATTCTCTCACTTGCTCAGTGAGTGTTCTCACACCGTCAGCGAATATCTGCGCCTCCGATGCACTGGCCCATTGGAGTCGAATCCGTCGTGGGTCAACACCAGCCTGTTCAATAGCGGTTTCCATCATTGCCCATCGTGCACGAGCTTTGAGGTTTCCACTTGTATAGTGACAATCTCCGGGGTGACACCCGGAAACAAGAACTCCGTCAGCACCCATATTGAGTGCAGCCAGAATGAACTCAGGACTTATACGCCCGGTGCAGTTCACTCGGAGAATTCTTGCATTAGTCGGATACTGAATCCGGCTTGTTCCTGCAAGGTCTGCCCCTGCATATGAGCACCAGTTGCAACAATAAGCCATGATTTTGGGCTCCCATTCTTCTTGCTTAGTTACGGTCTCAACTGTTGTCATGCTGAGCCACCTCCTTCAGCCTCCGGCGCAGGACAGAGGAATGCTTCCACCATGCTTAGAATCTGATCGTCTGTTGAGTGATACATTACAATGGCACTACTCGGGCACGCGGCCGCGCATGTGCCGCAACCATGACATTTCGCCTCTGTCACGAAAGCAACTGGTGGGTCTTTGGTCTCATCCATAGTGATTGCACCATATGGACACGCAGTCAGACAAGTATGACAAGCGGAACAGAGGTCAGGAAGGACATGAGACACCGTTGACTCAATCTCGACCTCACCTTGTGCCATGAGCCCTACAGCCTTGGCCGCTGCACCACTTGCATCAATGACGGCTTCAGATGCGTTCTTAGCAGCTTGAGCAGCTCCAGCAATCATCACACCTGCAGTGTGAGTTGTGAGTGGGGCCAGCTTGATGTGCTCTGGGTTGAAGAAACCGTCACCACTTCGTGTCAGACTGAACATGTGGGAGGTCTGTTCAACATCATCGGGAGGAATCATAGCAGTTGCTAGAACTACGAGGTCTGGTTCGAACTCGAGGTCCTCAGCAGCCAGAACATCGTACCACTTCATCTTGATCTTACCGTTCTTTACAATGACTTCGGGATGCCCTTCTTCTGGGAACTTGCTGTAGATGACGTGTTTCTGCCGGGCCATTCTATGGAACTCTTCGTGACCCTTGCCATAGGTTCGGATGTCTTTGTACAGGACCAGAACCTCATCGACACTATCTCTCAGGTCTGATGCGGCTTTAGCAGTAGCTGAGCAACAGTGGCGTGAGCAGTGTTCGTGGCCTTTGACTCCAGGCTCACGAGACCCAACACATCCGATGAAGACAATCTTCTTCACTGGTTTACCATCACTGGGTTTCACTAACTGTTCTTTCGAAGGAAGTTCTTGGAGTTCTGCAAGGGTGAGAATGTCAGGAGTCTCACCGTAAGCATAGTAACCCTCGGGTTTGAACGGTTCAAATCCAGTGGTTACAATGACAGCCCCCACCTCGAACTTTTGCTCCTTCTCAGTCTTCACATTCTTTACAGTGACACCGAAGTTACCGATGTATCCATCGAACTCAGAAACCTTACTATTTGTCAGAATTGTGATTCTATCGTGTTTCTTCACATCGCGAATGAGAGGTTTGATAACATCAGCTCCAGACTCATCAGATGGGAATAGGTGTGTCCACTTGGCAACATTTCCACCAAGCTTGTCAGTCTTCTCGATTAACAGAACATCAAAACCTCTATCTGCAATGTCTAAGGAAGCCCTTAGACCTGCAATTCCAGCTCCTACAACCATAGTTGTGGGGAGCACGCTTACTTTCTTGATCGCAAGATACTCAAGCTTTGCAGCACGGGCCACAGACATTCTCACAAGGTCCTTAGCCTTCTCAGTCGCAAGTTCTGGTTCTCTCATGTGACACCACGACACATGCTCACGAAGATTGACTTGGTCAAACAGATACCTGTTCAGACCAGCTTCTTCTACAACTCGCCTGAATGTAGGTTCGTGCATCCGAGGTGAGCAGCTCGCTACAACCACACGGTTAAGCTTATGCTCCCCTATCTTTTCTCTGATGAGCACCTGCCCGGCATCCGAGCACATGAACATCTCATCTGTTGCATAAACGACCCCTGGTAGTTTCATAGCCATCTCTGAAACGCTTTCAACATCAACAGTTCCTGCGATGTTATGTCCACAATGGCAGATAAATACACCAATTCTTGGTTCTTCTTCTGATCCTGACATTTTCTTATGTTCCTCCGTTAGCCAATACAATAGTGGCTTTCATGGCAGCCGCACTACCCGCTGACACAGAGTCAGGGATATCCTTGGGACCATCAGCACAGCCACACACGAAAATTCCGGGTGTTTTTGTGACAGTGGGACCAAAGAACGTGTGGTTGATTTCCACGTAACCATCATCGGTCTGGTCTATACCCATTTTCTTGGTCATCGTGTCCATACCTTCCGAGGGGATGACTCCAGGACTGATGACCACTAGATCGTGTTCAATAAGCCGAACTTGTGAAGTGTTAGTGTCCTCGACCTTTACAACAAGGTCATGGGACGACTTTCCTTCCATGACTTCGGCAACACGACCTCTTACAAAACGAACACCGAATCGGCTCTTAGCCATCTCATAAAATTCCTCGAAGCCTTTACCAAACGCTCGTATATCGGCGTAGTAAACCCAAACTTCAGCCTCGGGGTCATGCTCTAGAGCCATTACTGCGTTCTTTATTGAATACATGCAACAGACTCGACTACAATAGGGGACTCCCTTCTGAACATCTCGTGCTCCTACGCATTGGATGAAACCAATGGACTTCGGTTTCTTTCCATCACTGAGACGCAGTAGATGCCCATGCGTCGGTCCAGCTGCATTGATTAATCGTTCAAATTCCATTGCGTGTATGACATTGGGATACATCCCGTAACCCAACCGCGGATATTGAGTGATGTCAAAGAGTTCGAAGCCTGTGGCAATGACAATCGAACCAACCTTCAGGTTAACGAATTTGTCTTTCATGTCCATGTTGATTGCGTTTCTCTCGCAGACCTTCACACATCTCCCACAGTCAGTACAGTTCTCCTTGTCAACAGTAAAGACATTGGGAGTAGCCTGCGGGAAGGGTGTATAGATGGCCTTTCGGAAACCGATTCCTTGATCGAACTCATTTGGCACCTCAACAGGGCAATTTGCTTCACAATCACCACATCCAGAGCATAAATCTTCTCGGACATAGCGGGCTTTTCGGCGTACTTTGACTCTGAAATTACCAGCACTTCCTGACACACTTCCTATCTCAGAGTATGCCATTAGCTCAATGTTAGGATGTCTGGAAACCTCGCTCAACTTCGGCGTCAATATACACGCACTGCAATCTAGCGTGGGGAAAGTCTTGTCTAGCATGGCCATACGGCCACCGATTGACGGGGACCTCTCTACGAGGTAGACTTTGAATCCCTGATTTGCAATATCTAAAGCGGCTTGCATTCCTGCAACTCCGCCGCCTACAACAAGTGCACTTGCTGCCGTTTTGCTCATTCTATCTTCTTTCTCCTAGTGTGATTCTAGAATAGGTGTTGGGCTAATCTTGTTCAGATGAATGCCCAGAGAATCAAAGTCGATTCCAAGAGCAGGACCTAGGAACTGCGGAAGAGTGATGACAGGAATCTTTGGTTTGTTCCCCGCCTCTTCTCCGAACTGTACCTGAGTCAGCTGAATGTCACAGAACACGCAAGCAGTGACAATACCGTCAACATTCTCATTTCGAATGTTCTCGATCTTGTCTCTACCTATAGCATTCCCGACCTCTTCATCCATAGCAAGCAAAGGCCCACCACAACAGCGAGTCTTACCATTGTAGTCAACAGAGGTACCACCTGCAACCTCGATAATCCGATCAATGATGGTCGGATTCTCAGCATCGTCAACCTGAACTATCTCCTCAGGTCGTGTTACGTGGCATCCATAGTGTGCTGCAAGACGTACATCCTTGTAGGGATTGACGATTGCAGTCTTGATGGCATCGTAACCAATGTCTTCTCTGAAAACCTGGAGTAGATGCTTGACCTCCACTGTACCAGTGTACTTCAGGCCTTCCTCCTCCAAGATTTCATTGACCTCGTTACGAAGCTCCTCATTATGATCCAGGTCATATTTCACATGCTTGAGAGACCCTGAACAAGCACCGCAGATTGCGAGTATATCCAGGTCCATGCTTTCGGCAATCGCGAGAATTCTCCCGCTCATTGCAGCAAATGCAACATGATTGATAGATTCAACATATTGTGCACCACAACAGTTAGCATCCTTCATGGTTGTTAGTCGGACACCAAGCTTCTCCAATACAACTTCTACGGCTCTCTCATAAGCTGGAAGTCGGACTGGGGTTGTGCATCCAGTGTAGAGAACAAATTCTTTCACTTTTTGGCACCTCCCTTGAAGTACCTCTTCTTGACCTTCTTGACAAACTCGTTATTCCAACCCAAGTCAGGGTCAAGTCCAAGGTCAGAGCGGTCATCTTCCTCGAAGTCTGTGTAGGCATCATTAAGGAGCCAGCCATCTTCAAGGACCTTGTCAATCGTGTTCTGGAAAACAGGGGGGATATGACCTTCGCGAGCAGCTATCTCTCGTACCGCTGTGAATATCTCTGATAGATCGACATCTTCCTGACATCGTTCCTCACAGAGTCTACATGTCATACAGAGCCAAGGTAGCTCACTATTCAGCACTTCTTCTCGCTTTCCAAGGAGAATCTTCTGAATGAGCTTTCGTGGCCGATATCTCTCGGTCATACTAGCGACCATGCATGAGGCAGTACACATTCCACATTGGATGCACTGCATGATACCTTCGCCGCCTGGCTCTCGTTCAATCTCCTTCGCAAAGCTCGAGCTCGGTGCATGATTGACCGGTGGATCACTTTTTGCTTGTTCAGTCATATTTCAGCACTTTCCATTTTGAAACTTCTATCCAGAACACATGGGTCCAAACTGGCTTCGACTCGTTCTGCGTCAAGCGCCAGTAGAAAGGTTATATCTGTAGTCATATCCCAGTCAGGCAGTAGAGGGTGGGTGTCATGCCCGAAACCGACTGTGGACCTAAACTCCAGTGTATGTTTTGCGACATTTTTATCGCATTTATGAAATAGCGAAAATGAAGGCTGGACCCAATGCTTCATCCTCATCATCTCAGTCATTTTTTCCACCCATTTTGTACTACTCATCAAGTTTTGATAGAATGATTGTTGCTCTCATGGCAGCAGCACTTCCCGCTGACACAGAGTCAGGGATGTCCTTTGGACCATCTGCACAACCACAGACGAATACCCCATCAATGGACGTGTCGACTGGTTTGATGACCAAGTCTTCCACTGTGACGTATCCCTCTTCAGAGAGATCCATATTGAGTTCAACAGCAATGTCTTCAAGACCCACAGGGGGCTGAACACCAGGGCTAATCACAATCATGTCATGGTTTACTTCCTGCAATTCTCCACTCTCTGTATCTTCGAAACGGACTTTAAGTGTATCAGTTGCCTTGTCTTGATTGACCTCTGCTACCCGGCCTCGGATGAACTTGACTCCAAACCGAGTCCGAGCCATCTCATAGAACTCTTCGAAGCCCTTACCGAATGCCCTGATGTCAGCATAGTAGATTGTAACATCAGTTTCCGGAGCATGCTCTTTGGCCATGACTGCATTTTTTATTCCGTACATGCAGCACACACGGCTACAGTAAGGCACATCTTTCTGAACATCACGAGCGCCGACACACTGAATAAATCCGATGCTCTTTGGCACCTTTCCATCAGTGAGTCTAACAAGATGTCCATGGGTTGGTCCGGCGGCATTGATGAGTCGCTCGTATTCCATGGCATGAATGACATTGGGCAGTTTCCCATAGCCAAACTGTGGATACCTTGAAACATCAAATAGACGATAGCCAGTTGCAAGGATTATAGCGCCCACGTGAAGGTCAATGACCTCATCTGTCATGGAATGGTCTATCGCTTCTCGTGTGCATGCCTCAACGCACCTCTCACACTCACAACAGACCGCGCAACCCAGACAACGTTCAGCCTCAGCGGCAGCAACAGCCTCATTGAAACCGAGTTCAACCTCAGTGAACCCACGTTTTCTACTGTTGATTCCTTGCTTAGGCATTGCAGCTCGGCTCTCGAAGGGGATGCCTTCTTTGTTCACCTCAAATGATTGGACACGATGACGGTCTTTTACGCGACCTTCTTTGATGTCAACCCCTCGAATGTATCGGTCGATTGACTTGGCTGCCTCCTTGCCATGACCAACAGCCTTGACGACTGTTAATGGCCCGAGGACTACATCCCCTCCTGCAAAGACACCGGGTTCACTGGTTTCTAGTGTGATTGGGTCTGCCTTCACAGTGGCCCATTCTGAGCAGTTGAGTTCAGTCTGCACTCCGCGTGGATCAGTGGCCTGACCAATAGCGATAATCATCTCATCGATTGCCATTGTGAACTCAGAGTTTGGAATTGGAACTGGGCGTCTTCTGCCAGAGTGGTCTGGCTCGCCCAATCGCATCTTTATGCATCTCAGTCCAGTGATTACCCCTTTGGAGGAGAGTATCTCAACCGGACTGGTTAGTAGCATGAATTTGATTCCTTCCTCCTTTGCATCTTCAACCTCTGTTGGAATGGCAGGAATCTCAACGTGAGACCGTCTATAAATGAGAGTTACTTCCTTGGCTCCGAGTCTTACTGCAGTACGAGCAGAGTCTATGGCTGCGTCTCCACCGCCGATGACTACAACTTTCTCTCCAACTTCAACTCGTTCGCCC
>MEHG01000133.1 GCA_001940705.1 Candidatus Thorarchaeota archaeon AB_25 | reverse complement strand
CATTGAGCTCAAGGAATTGAAGAAGCGAGTCACATCTCTTGGAAAGGAGATTGATGAGAACCTTCTCAAGATGGCTGAAGCCAAGTTCGAGGGTCTTGTCGTCGATGCAGAGCGTTTTGGTGAAATAGATGATGCTCTGGACCATGGAAAAATCGCTCGTGTCCCCTTCTGTTCGATTGAGATGGATGGCTATTCCTGCGCTGAACAGGTCGAGAAGAACACACGTGGCGAAATCCGTGGAACTAGAATCGACATCGACGAAAAACCCGAAGGTCTTTGTGTCGGGTGTGGTAAGGTCGCCAAAGAGGTAGTCTATATAGCACGTTCCTATTAGACTAGAACCACATGGTTTTCCAAATCTGGAAGACCATGGAAACTTTCTTGGAGTGAAGTGATTGAAAGTACTGGTTCCCTATCCTGATGAACTTGTCAAGATATTCAAAACCATAATTGGTGACCAAGCTGAAGTTGTTCAATCAGAACGTTCAGTAGAATCAATGCTTGAATTTGGTGGTGACGCGGAAATCATCGCGTCTGTTATCGTTCCCGGTGAGTATATTCGAAAATCATCGAATCTTCGTATGATTCAAACATTCGGAGCTGGAATCGATAGAGTAGACCTTGACGCTGTTAGAGATCGTGATGACATCATTGTCTGTAACAATCATGTCAACTCCGCTGAAGTGGCTGAATTTGCGATATCACTGCTATTCGCTGTTGCCAAGAACATAATTCCAAGTGATAGAGAACTTAGAACTGGGAATTGGGTCCACAGATGGGGTGGTCCTGTTCCAAATCTCGAGATTCGAGGAAAGAATGTCCTCATTATTGGATTGGGTCATATTGGTGCTGATATAGCCAGGAGATTGAAGTCCTTTGATGTCACAATTATTGCTGCAACACGTAGTGGGGCTTCAAGCGATGATGATCTTGTAGACCAAATTGTTAGTATTGATCAAGTAAAACACCAAGTCGAAGAATCAGATTTTGTAATCCTATCCCTGCCCCTGACAGATGAAACTACGGGTCTTGTCAATAGAGAGTTTCTCTCCTGGATGAAACCAACATCCATTTTGGTTAACATATCTCGTGCTGAAATCATTGATGAACAGGCACTCTATGAAGCGCTAAAGGAGAAACGGATTCACGGCGCAGGAATTGATGTGTGGTGGAGATATCCTTCAGAATGGCGCGGTATGGCAATTCCGCCTGCTGATGTACCATTCCACGAGCTCGATAATATTGTAATCTCACCTCACAGGGCAGCCTATTCTGAACGTACTGAACGGGAACTGTTCCTATTTGCAGCAAAAAACATCCTCCGATTCATCCGTGGTGAAACTCCACTGAACATTATAGGCCTCGAACGAGGCTATTAACCCTAAAGAAACAGAAAATGTAGGAGTACTTCAATCCCCCTACCGCATCAGATTGTAATAGGGAGTATAGTCTCATGGCGCGTACAATATACCTCAGTGAGTCAGAGAGTCAAGACTTTAAGGAAAGCGTCAATCATCGCAGAGGAAACAGTCAAAATTCGAGGGACGATGCATTGACCCTAGAAAGTCTTTCAGAAATACCCGGCGTAGGCGAGAAAGTCAAGCAAGCCCTGATCGATCACTTTGGAAGTGAAGCTTTAGCTCTCAAGGTGATTCATGACTCGCGGGTTGACCTAGTTGCTTCTGTGCCAGGCATAGGATCAAGACAAGCAGTCAACCTTGTCAAAGGTGCCTTTGAGAAGGAATTTGGTGCAAGCTCCAATATGCTACTCCGAAGTCAGGACATTCGGAAGATATACGAATCAAGTCTTGATATCATTCGAGGGTATGCAAACACCACCTATGCTAAGGATAAGTTATTCCTCTATTTTCCATTACCTCCTGAGAAGATAGATGTCATCCTTGAGAGACAGAAGTATTTCGCTGATGCTGCTCAGATGACTAGAGGACTTTCGAATGACCAGCGCGAGAATCTGAGGAGTCTGCTGAGTCAAGTAAGAGGCCTCTATCGGAGGGTCAAACCACGTAGACTAGAAGGTCGAGTGATTATCACAAATGATGACAAAGTGTTTGATACACTAATCAAAGAAGGCGTGGACAGATGGTGCCCTGTGTATGTGTTGTCTGAGGGTGAGAGCGGGGCTGACTATGCTCAGGGATATGATTTAGTTCTCTACATATCCCCATTGGGAATCTATGATGAGTCAATAGATATGCTTGACAATGTTGAGATTCTTGGGAAGGACTGGTCACTCGAGGATGTTTTACCCGAGAAGACTGTGAGTTTCTACGCCCGTAACTATCGAGTGATTGATGCATCATGTCAAATTGTAGAGGCGTTCAATGAAATACCCACAAATGACTCAGTTTCCACTTTTACATCGGGACTAGACTTTGACAGACTCACAAAAGTGGGTGAAATACTCAAGAATTTGGATGAGAATGGGGACTTGGCTCAGGGAATCGATGCAGAGCTTGATCGGTATCGGAATGCGGTAAAGGTGTTCCCAACCGCCATAGCTGAAACTGAAGCCTGGTTGAATGAAGAGATAACCACACGCATCTCAAAGAGCAAGGTCACCCTGGGCGGTCAGCAAATCATCAGTATCCTGCAATCTGCTGACATGGAAGGAGCTGATGGAAGTGCCCTGCGGAACATGCTGCCAGCAGAGATAGTTGAAACATTCACCACAACACTTCAAGAAGCTGAGGATAAACTGGTTCAGATGCTAAGTCTCACGGCACGAGAGGCTGACTGGGTGACCGGCATCATCAGTGAAGAAATCTCCCTACCAGCAAAGATGATTACAACACAAATCAATGACCTCGAAGACAAGCTCAGGCGTATATTCGCTGACAAACAGTTTCGACTTATCAAGAAGTTTGCGAACGAGCTTGATGAACTAAAGGGAGTAGTGACAAAAGCTGTCGCGACTCTCCTCGAGTTTGATCTGTTCTTGGCCGTGGGTCTGTTTTCCATAGATTATGCGTTACACACACCCGAAATCTCACACGAGTACACCGGAGTTGGTGTACAGGGAGCCATTAACCTATTCCTGAAAGAGAGTCAACTCAGAGGAAGACATGGAGATGTTGAACCAATCGATTATGCCATTGGAAAAACACCTTTCCAACCTGAGGGTACAAATGGAGAGAACTGTGCTATCCTTTCAGGTGCAAACAGCGGTGGGAAGACCACCACAATACAGACACTCGCTCAGATAGTCACATTGGCTCAATCCGGATTTCCAGTGCCAGCGACGAAGGCATATCTTCCTGTCTTTGAGGAGCTTTATTTCTTCTACAAGAGCAGAGGCATGGTAAATGCAGGTGCTTTTGAAACAACCCTGAAACAATTTGCTGATATTGTAGTATCCGACAAAGCGAAGCTGGCACTATTTGATGAAGTTGAAGCAATAACTGAGCCTGGTAGTGCAGCCAATGTCATAGCAGGTCTCATTGAGATTCTTCAGAGTGACCCAAAGACATCCACAGTCATCTGTAGTCATCTTGCCAGGGAGATTGATGCTGTCACAGATGCCCCAATAAGAGTGGATGGAATCGAAGCCAAGGGTCTTGATGAGAACCTCGAGCTCATTGTGGACAGAACTCCCAAATTTGGCATACTTGCTCGTAGCACACCTGAACTCATCGTCGAGAGACTCGCAAAACTAGCCAAAAGCCCCAAGAAGGAAGTCTACACTAAGATCTTGGAAAATCTCACCAGAGTTCGAACCAAATGAGTCAACAAGTCCTTGTCTTTGGAGACGCTCATATTCCCTCACGAAGGGACTCTATTCCTGAGGTATTCTACGACCATATTCAGCAGACCACCTATGATTTAGCCCTAATAACAGGTGATCTAACACGAGAGTCAGAGATGCTATCTGCTCTTCCTCCCCTACCTAGAAGCTTCACTGTCGTTGGCAACATGGACTATGGTAGCAAATACAACTTTCATGAACAGATTCAACTAGATGACTTCAATGTGTTACTCATTCATGGAACGCAACTTCGGCCCCGGGGCAATATCAAACAACTCTGGGAAATAGTTCAAGAGGTTGGTGCAGACATAGCAGTACATGGACACACCCACGAGGCTTCTATTGAACTTCACAAAGACCGCTTGTTTTTGAACCCTGGAACCATTTCGGGTGCCACAGGTGGCTGGGCTGGTAAGACCGATGCTAACTTCATCGAGCTTGAAGTGAGTAAGAATGAGCTTTTGGTCAGATTATTCCATACTGACTGGAAGGTTGTAAAAGAATCAACAGTACAATTCCAGAAGACGGAGAATCGAATCATAAGACTCTAGTAATCTCCCCAGGGGTCTGGACTCAGAAGTCGCATGTATATCCGTTTGAGGACATTGGAACTCTCAAGTACGGCGGCTTCAGCTATTCTCTGTCTATCAACAGTTTTGGATGACCCTTTGACTGAACCAAGTGCTTTACCAAACCTACCTTTCTTTGCTCCACTTTTTCCAGAAGATTTGACCTTCTCAGGTGTCGCTTTCCCAATCTCCTCCTCAGGAAAGATGTCCCGTGTGAATCTAAGTTCTGAAAAGAATGCAGAGAGCGTTTCCTTGACAGCCAGTTTTTCTAGAGGTTCATCTGGTAGTTGAGACACTATGTCTAATGCTCTCTTCCTGAGATTTACCGACAGGATTGCTTGAATCTCTTCTGCGAGGTCCCGGTTCATAGCGCATGCGATACCTATGTTGATCATGAGAATTCTGATTCGATCAAGAAGAACTCCTATGCCACTACCAACTAGTGACTTTCCCCTCATGGAAACCAGCCAGTCCTCATATGTTTGATTGACCGCACGCAGGTCATCTTCAAACTCGACTAATTTTCCCAATTCTCCGGGTGGAATCACTGTACACCAAACCATCATTGAGAGATGGTCGCTGGTTTCTGGGGGCATGTTCTGGGACTTGTCGTCGTCCGTTTTCAGTATTACTTGTCTGGTCTTTTGCGTGGGTGAATTCTTTCTAATACTCGATTGCCTTGAGTGTAAGCTTGGTTATGGATATGGCAAAGTACAAGGTAACAATTGAGGTAATCGACATTCTAGGAGAAGGGAATTGTTCCATGGAGCAGAAAGTGGGTGATTCCTACAGTTATCCTGAGGACCGGGGCAAAATGTGTCCAAGCTCGTTCTATGTCCTCTATCCATGGATAATGGTCATGCTTTCAGGTGGCAGTTTCACCGAAGAAGGAGATGGAAGTGATTTTATGACAACCGGCTGTCCTGATTATCTACATCAGGTTGTATACCGGATATCTCGGAGAGAAGTTGATGAATGATAGAAATCATGAAGACAGCTATTCCATCAGTACAGATGTTGAGTTTGGTCCACTACAATTAATCGACATCCCCAAAATCATTGAAGCATCCAAGAAAGACTGGCAGAACTTTTCTCTCTGCGAGGTGAATGACTGTGTTGTCCGACTCGGTGTAATCCATGGTGAGTTTCATTGGCATAGACACGACCATGAAGACGAATTCTTCTATGTGGTCGATGGTCAATTACTCATTGATATTGATGACAAGGTCCATGATCTACAACCCGGTCAGGGTTTTATGGTTCCAAAAGGAGTTCTTCATCGGACCAGAGCTCCACAACGCACAGCAATTTTGATGATTGAAGGCAAATCAGTGACTCCAACTGGAGATTAAAACTCTGAAGAAGAAGAGATGGCGCCGCCGGTAGTTGGTGGTAGAGAGCTTTCACGTATTCATGACTTGGTAGTGGACTGATGGCTTTCCAACCAATACTCCATTAGTTTCGGTCTCAACTTCTTGACTCGATCTATCCTCGTAGAAGTTACTTGCTCAGAGCTCTTGCTTGCTGCAACCGATGTGAGTCTGACAATATCCTCATCACCGATTGATTTCGAGTAGTCTAGTATTTCGTCAGGAATCTCGCGCGGACTATCAAATTGGTTCCCATAATGCTCAAGAATGGCGTATGTGATCTCATTAGCGGTTGGAGTACTACTTGATAGAGTGACTGCATCATCCCCCCTCTTTCTGTTCTGGCCAAAGAGGTATCCAAATCCCCTTTCATCAAGGAATTTCGACACGAAGAACTGAAGAATCTCGTTCACAGACTTCGGTCTTTTCTCGTAAACCCTCTTACTCACTTCAATCAATTCATCACATGATCCACCACAGGCATACGACTCATGAGGTCTTTCTATCTCAAGATATGCGGTCCTGAAACCGCTGTCTGGTTGATCGATAAATCCAATCAGGTTGATGGGATACAACTGACATGTGAGAGGTCTCTTGGAGTAAATCGAACACTTATCGTCGATGCGAAACGGACAATAACCATCGAAATTCAGTACATATCTGTGCCACAGATTGAAGACGGTCGAGTTGATACTCATGTGCTCCTTTGCGAACGATGTTCCGCTCATTTCTATCAATGGCCGGGCAATGATTGGTGCCTCTACATCTGTAAGGAATACTGCTTGTTTCTTACAACATTCACCACAATCCACGCACAGAGAATCCATGATCTTGCTGAATTCTTCCACTGTTTCATCAATCACCATCTGTTCAATATAGGAAAGAATTAGTCTGGGTTTTAAGACCATCGAGAATGAAGAAGTGGCGCCGCCGGTAGCAAATGTTGATGTGTTTTCAGACCATTACAAATAATCATGGGGCTCAGTTGATGGAGTTTGAATTGACAAATATCGATGAAGCACATATCAAAACGCTTTTTGAAAGATTACCTGGTACTTGGAGAAGAACAAAGGGATTTTCGTTTATGGGATTTACATTAGTGTTGGCTAAGATGTGGGAATATGAAGACAACATTGTTGGGTTTAGTACTTGGTTTCATGGTTATGTGACTCTCGTATGCTCAATTAGTTACAGCTGCTCCGAAAAGTCATGTGTTGTTACATTGGAATCAGGAAGTGCAGATCCCAATATCTTTGCTAGAACTGAATCAAATAGGAGAAAATTTGCAGAAGCAATACGGGCTTCATTGGAGGTCGCATGAACTCAGAAAGGAATTGGCGCCGCCGGTAGCTTATGTCTAAGAATTGCGACCTGCTAATCCATCTTCAATATTCTTTATTCTCTTTACAAACTTCTTCTTCGTATATTTATCAACCTCAGGCAACTCGGAGAGTCTTCGTAAAATATCAAGAAACGAGGAGTCTTTTCTTGCTGCCTCCAAGTCAGCATTCTTCTTTTCCAATACTGATTTTCTGTAAGTTCGACCACTGATGATGCCCAAAATCGGTGTGAGAATATATACAGGTACAGCAAAAAACTCCAAGCCCGTAAATGGCCCCTCAGTAATCGTTAAGCCCAATAGAGCTATTACAGTTATACCAAGTGCAAAAAACGCTCCATAGAC
>MEHG01000132.1 GCA_001940705.1 Candidatus Thorarchaeota archaeon AB_25 | reverse complement strand
TACAATTCCTGGTAAGTATGTCTACTTCCACATCATGACATACTGGACAGGGTGCGTACCTGGTGAACAACCATCCCAAGACTTCACGATAATCCATTCACAGTTGTTCAATCTTACTCAAAGTCAAAGTGTTTCATCCTCACTTTGTAATAAGCTCCTAGGTCAATATATCCAGTAAACGAAAGCGTAGCAAAGAGAAATCTCCGGGGTCCTTATCTAGTCTAGTCAGGTACTATGCATTGGAGCTGTTGCATTGAAGAGAGGTGGTGTTGCAGACCTCAAACTACATCCTGGTAAAGCACCTCACTGGTTAGTGAAACGAATGATTCCAATGGCTCGCACTCTTTGTGAGTTCATTGTGGATGAGTTTGGTACAACTGAATTGCTACAACGTCTTGCAGATCCCGTCTGGTTCCAAGCCCTCTCAAATGTCCTAGGTTATGACTGGGACAGCTCCGGGTCCACCACTGTCACCTGTGGAGTACTCAAGTCCGCTCTGGACTTCGAACAACATGGGATGATAGGAGTCGGAGGAAAAGGGATGGCTTCAAGAAAGGTCCCAGCTCAGCTTCGAGCCTTGGAGGACTATGGTCTTGATGGTGCAGGGCTTGTTGACATCAGCAGGTCGGTTGCTAAGGTGGATAGTGCAGGCATCCAGGATGGGTACAACCTCTATCAACATGTGTTCTTTGTGGATTCAGATGAGAATTGGACAGTTGTCCAGCAGGGAATGGACTACGACAACAACGATGCAAGACGTTATCACTGGTCATCATTTGTCACAGACAATTTCATCGATGAACCACACTCGGGACTAATTTCGGGGAAGATACGAGATGTAGCCCTTGACATGACATCCAAACATTCAGACCCTTGTCGAAAGACCAGTGTGGATATAGTCAAGGAGGACCCAGCCCGAGTCAAGAGATATTTTGAGGATGTCAAGGCATACGGACAATCCACACTCATCCCGTGGATAGAGGGAGATGGCTCGCTACGAGTTTTGCCATCATACAAGGTTGTACCAACAAGGATGGATTGGGATGCTGTCAGACGTGCCTATGAAACCCAGCCTTCTGACTATGAGCGGCTTCTATTCATGAAAGGCGTTGGTCCAGCCACCATAAGAGGACTATCACTCATTTCTGAGATGATTTTTGGAACGCCGGCCTCTTGGGCAGATCCAGTTCGGATGTGTTTTGCATTTGGTGGTAAGGATGGTGTGCCATTTCCAGTTCCACGCAAGGAGTATGACAAGGCCATCGAGTTCATGAAACAGGCGCTGAGTGACTCCAAGGTGGGAAGACAGGACAAGGTCCTAGGCTTGAAACAGCTCCGTAACTTTGCACCACCAATACTTGTTGAGAGAGAGGGCAAGACATAGCTATACCGAAGGAATCAAGTTATGCATTGCACGCGCATATCTTATGTTTGAAATCGAGTCCTTCAATGAGGATGTGACTCTTGTCAAGACCGCAACCGCAATGGAGGATGGACAGCCAATCATGTGGGCCATTGCGTACCTTATCAAAGACACACTATTTGATGCAGGTTGTGCAAACGCTCTCGAAGACATTGAGAGGTTTGCAGCCAAGACCGAGGTCAACAAGATCTATGTCAGTCATGCACATGAAGACCATTATGGAGGATGTTCAGCCTTCGTGCCTCGTGCAACAATATATGCTATGGAATCAGACATTGAGCTCATCAAGAACCCACCAACTATTCCCGAGTTCTTTGACTTTGTATGGGGACAGCCAAAACCTGTGGCTGATGTCGAGAAGATGCCCCCACATTTCACCATTGGAGAACTCGAGTTTGAGGTTATCCCACTTCCGGGTCACGGACACCACATGGTTGGATTCTATGAGCCAAATCGAAAGTGGTTGTTCTCAGCTGATGCGGTCCCAGTCCCATCTCGAAAGGTAATTGGTATGCCTGATGAAAATATACATCAAATGATTGAAACCCTGGAGAAGATAGCAGAAATGGACATCGAGATTCTATTCGACTCTCATAGAGGACCAGTCATATCCCCACGGGAACACATTCAGGCCAGAATAGATTTTCTCAAGGACATTCGGATGCAAGTACTGAAACTCCACGAAGAGGGCAAGACAATCCCAGAGATTCAGGAAGCACTAAAGCTGGAAGGACCTTGGTACCTTGAGATGACACAAGGTCGATTTGGAATTGACATTTTTCTTAATTCTCTGGTATTTGACAAAACAGAAAAGTGATAGATTGGATAAGAATTTGCTATGGTCGCTCTTCTCGTGATAATAGGTGCTGGCATTTTCCTAGCGCTCACAGTCCCATTCATTCCTTCACTGGCAATGGATATGATGGGTATGCTTCTTCTAGAGCGACCTGAGGATGTAGAGGGATGGTTCTTCTATGGAAGATTATTAGAGTGGAAAGGGCATGATATCGCAGCTGCGGCCGCTTATCGTTCAACTGTCAATCTAAATCCGTTCCATAAAGGGGCATGGAAGAGAATTGGAAACCTATGCATTAAATTCGGAGATTTTGAGGGAGCTGACGAGGCGTACAAGTTCTCAGTCTAGTTCATCGCTTCCGGCGTTCTTTCTTCTTTCGTAAATCGTGACGGTCTGAGAAACGCCTTTGTGACTTCTCCTGATCGCGTTGTTCCTTGGCTGCTTTCGTCTGTCTGTTGCAATTGATTCTAGCTGCACGACCAAGTGCAGTGACCCGCTCTGCTTCAACATCATTCCCAGCTTTCTTGTACAACTTCCGTGCACGTTCCCAGGCTTCAACGGCAGGACAGAAGTCGTCCATCCGGGCATAAGCAGTGGCCTTTGCATCAAACATGTCAGGGTCATTCTTCACGTAAGACGTGTAGCTCTCAAAGGCTTTAGCCGCCTCAGCCCAGTCTTCCAGCTCCATAAGGACTAGTCCAAGGTTTCGTATCGCAGTTGGATACTTTTTCTTTCGTATGATTGCTCTCCGGAGGTGTTTGATTGCATCCTGAAGCTTACCATCCCTGTATGCTACCATGCCCATTGTGTTTTCAACAGAGGCATCTTCTGGATCCAACTCGGAGGCTTTCTTGAGCGCCTTCATTGCTGATTTATGTTTACCAGCTTTGAGATTAACATCACCACGAATCAGCCAGGCTTCTGCGTTGTCTGGTTCGAGTTTGGTAGCGGTCTCTGCAGACGTGATTGCCTCCTTCCACCGCTCTAACATCCCAAAGGCAATTGCTCTCCGAACATAGGTAGGAGCTAAGTCATCTTTCAATCCAAGAGCAGTATCATAACTCTTGATTGCAGGTTCGAAGTGACCAAGTTCCAGCTCAATGTCACCGATACGGACCCACACCCCCCACTCGTTCTGAGCAAGTTCGCTGATTTGTCGAAAACATTCCAGTTCCTCATCGATTCGACCCAGTGCATGAAGAGCTGATGCTTTGTCATGCATGATTTGAACATCATTCGGAGTGAGCTTCAATGCACTGTCAAACGATCGGAGTGCATCATTCGCCTTCTCTGGACCCAGTGCAAGCAAGACACGACCGCGGTTGGTGTGTGCGGATGCTAGATTCGGGTCAAGTTGTAGTGCTCTGTCAAAACTCCGAAGAGCCTCTCCAAAATCTCGTTTCTGTGCATGAAAGACTCCCTTTGCGTTCCATGCCGATGCATCATCCGGATTGGCTTCTAGATGCTTGTCAACTGTTCTCAAGGATGTATCAATAGGGTCCATAATTCCTCATTCATCCACCCGATATATCACTGAAAAGAGTTGAGATGGCTGACAAAGTACCTTGCGATGAATACAAGTGTGTGTATGTTTGATGTCTTGAGGTCATGAAGTTGGAAGGCATCACGGGATTAATCTTCGACCTCGGAGGGACTCTCTATAGTCCGGTCTCTGATATGTGTGGACTCACTCGAGATTTCTTGAGCGATGCTGGATTTGGAGTTGATCAGGACTTTTCTGATGAGGATATTATGAAGGCTCTCAAAGAGCCTGATGAGTGGTTGACCAATTATATGATAGAGAATGATGTTGACATCCATTGGGAACCGGACCATGAACAGTGGATTGAGTATGATCGCATGCTCCTGGCAGCTCTTGGAGTCAAGGACCGAGAGGATATAGTTCTGGACTATCAAAAGCAATGGGACAGGTTCCATGAGATTGCTAGCCCTGAACTCATGGAGGGCTGTTACGAAGGACTTGAGGAACTGAAGAAACGAGGGTTCAAGCTTGGAATCGCATCAAACAGATTCACAGACCCAACACCTCTTCTTGAGGACTCAGGAATTCATTACTTGTTCGATGCTGTTGAGTATACAAATACCCCAGGTTACAAAAAACCATCTCCATATCTACTAGTGAAGGTTGCAACCACTTTCGGTACCAATCCGCATAGGTGTGCATACGTTGGGAACATCGTTGAGTATGATGTGGTAGCAGCTACACGAGCTGGAATGATTCCAATCCTGTTGACCTGGTGTGACCCTCAAGAGGAGGAGAAGGTTACATCGGACACAATCGTGATTGAGCACATCAAAGACCTGTTGGAGATACTATAAGCCCATTCGTGTATGAATACCTTCATTACATCAAAGGTCCGGCTAGTTGAGTGAAATGAAACCTAGACTTCTCGCATCAACCTTATTCTTGGCGATTCTCATAGCGCCAATGTTTGTCCCTGTTCTTGCACAACCAAATCACACGCTTGAGTGGGGAGTTGATCCAGGTGAGGAGTTCACATATGTACTGCAGAGAGCCTACTATGCAGACAGTAATAATATGGCATTCATTGTGGCCCTGATTCCGTTCCTTGCTGAGATGCAAGCAGGTCAGAAGGTTCTCCTACGTGTAGACCACCTTGATTTGATAGAGAGTTCGATCAATGAGTCATCACAACTACCCGATTCATACTGCAACCTATTGAGAGAGAATGATTCTGCTCTTATCATGGCGAACCTGACTGGTTTTGTCGAACCCATTGATGACTGGGAGTTCCTAGATGAGGTTAAAAACATAACAGGAACCGAGGGACTGACCTTGATTGACACGGAGGACTATTGGGGAACTATTTGGACAGCAGTCATCTCTGGTTCTGGTGGTAGTGACATCACAGTACGTCTCGAGATGCGGTATGAGAAAGAAAACGGCACCCTCAGTTATCTCAGACACAAGTATACGACTCTCGGAAATGACCTCATCGATGTCATATTCGTTCACTGGTATCCCGGAATGCCGACCATTGTGGCAGGAGGAATTCAAACAACAACTCTGATGATAATCGTTGTGAGTGGAGTGATGGGTCTGATTATAGCATTCATTGTGTACCGAGGAATAAAGGGAAGGAAGTCAGTAGTACAGCGGCTTGGTGAGTAGGTGATAGGATGAAACTGGATGAGAAAGAAGCAAAGAGGATTGAGTGTCGGAAGGATGGAGATGTAGTCAAGCTCGCAGTGGATGAATTAGTATCCTTTGAGTTCTTCCGTCATAGTTCCGTTGGAGAGAATATGGAGTTCGAGATCGGGGATGAGTCTATTCTCAAACATCTCCGCACTGAAACTGAATACCTTCATCCAGAGAAGATGAAGTATCCGGGATGGACCGGGGGAGATGCTGAGAAGGGGACATGGTTCTTTGATACCGTCGGAACCGGAACAACGACTCTTGCTGTCAGTAAGATCTTCAGGGGAACCTTGGAGAGTAAGTGTACAGTAAAGATTGTCGTAGAGTAGTGCTTACTCTTTGGTCGCCCAGACAAAGGTGTAATCCGCAGAATAGGTGAGTTTCTCACCATTGGTAAATGCTGCCTTTAAGTCTCGAACGCCCTGTTCATAATCTTCCCGACTGATTTTGTGAAGCATTGAATATCCTCTATTTTCCACAGTGCGAAGATAGTCCTCACAAAGTTGCGTTGGTCTGAACTGGTATTCCTTGGGAATCATCTTGTTAAACCCTGCATGTAGTATGTATTCATCAATCACATCAATGTCAGGGTACCGCTCCTTATCGACCATTGCAGAGGCTGGAAAGAACCTAGATGTCATTCGTCCTTCTATCTGCTTGTGGGACTGTGTGACAATGCACAGTGCACCATTTGGACTAAGAACGCGGTAAGCATCCTCTATGGACGAGCCTGGATCAGGTAGGTGATGAATGACCTCAGTCATGAAGACAAAATGAAAGGTTTCGTTGGCGAAGGGGAGTGTGTCTGCTGGAGCTTGAACTAGTGGAACCTGTTTGCTCTTCTCACGAGCCTTCTCAAGCATCCCATGTGATATGTCTAGACCTGTTACTCTGGCGTGAGTTGCTTCTGCAAAGAGTAGCGTATTGTTCCCAGTTCCACATCCAACATCGAGAACCAGTGAGTCAGAATCAAGATTGACTTCCTGCAAAAGCTGGTGAACCATCTCAGGGTCGCCAACTCGTACATTGTCATAGACCTTCGAGACCTTATCGTAGTCAATCGATTTACTTTTTGGATTTTCGCGGCTCATTGGTTTGCATAGTTTCGCGTGACCTTATATTGTTCTTGCCATTCAATTCGAGCAGTTATTGTGAAAGATAGAGTGCCAACTACATACGGTGTTTTGTCGATGTCGGTGCTTAGTCAGTGACCGCATTCATTTGCTCTTGTGTTCTCGATCGTAGGATTCCCATGCATCAGCAGCTGACGCCGCTTTTCTCGTGCGGAGCTCTGACAATACGTGTGAACGAATCTCTGTACTTTTCATCGTACTCTCAGACCTCTTGGAGAGCGAGCTGGCAATGTCACGCGCAGTGTCATATGGAGCACCAGCCTTCACAGCGCTGACAACAACCTTCTCGGGCATGTACGCCTCAGTCGAACCATCTCTCTTTGTTATTTTCATCCTGGACCAGACCATTTCTCTTACTGGGGACTCTACTGAGTCCACATAATATATGTAAAATTATCAAATAAGGAATTGGATTTTTCGAGTTCATTGCTACATTTTCTTCGTGACTATGGGAGCTCGTACGCCTCAGTCGAAGGAACTGTAAGCAGGAAATTTGAATCTAGAGCAGACTTGAATCCGATTCTGCCTCGGATTGATTTTGCTTAGCCTTGGAAAAATCTGGATGGAAAGTAAATGCTACTATACAGAGCACCCCAAGAACCACAGAAACAGTTGATAATGTACTGTACAAGCTCCCTCCTTGGTTTAGACCCGAAGCAACGAACGATCCCACCCCTGATAGAATAGCGCCTAGACAAGTCACAATCATAAACGCTGTTACCACCCTCTTTCGATCCATTATCTCTCACCTTTGGTTAACTATTGACGTGAACTCTCTTAATCGTTTCGAGAGATATACCTCATCCATTGTAGAACCTGAGTTGGCCAAAAGACTAAATGTGCAAAGAGAGAAGATTACCGAGAAAAAGATGAACTCTA
>MEHG01000131.1 GCA_001940705.1 Candidatus Thorarchaeota archaeon AB_25 | reverse complement strand
GAGAACTGATGGTCATGCTTCTGGGAGGCTATCTCTATTGGAGATTGAAAATAAACGATGAAAATGCAACTCCTCCGTTGATACCCTTCCTCTTACTGGGATATCTGGCAATCCAATTGATTGTCCTCTTCTAGGCATTCTTTGTGCGGGACTTCTTTTTCGCAGTCATCTCAATCCCGGACTGCCCTATTTTGAACGAGTGTTTCTTCAAGCTGTGAGGTGTCTGCTTCATCTTCCAGACGAGAAGGTCTCTCTTGAGTGCTCCATTCGCGTCTGAGAGATTGAGTGTAATCAGTCCCTGTGTGACAAATTGTTCAACACCTGCACGACTCTGTGAGTCTGGTTCTATTATCTCGCTGATGAAGAGAGATGTTACTTGGAGTTCTCGAAGTAACGCACTGATTCTGAACAGCTCATTTCTTACTTCTGAGGGTTCACTGAATCTGATTCCGAGTCCTGAAATACAATCAATCACGAGCCGCTTTGCTTTTGTTTCATCAATAGCTCTATAGATCTCTTCTGCAAGCGTGCTCATATCAAAACCACGACGAAGTGCATATTTCTCAGAGGTGGGCAGACCAGCTTTGCCAGAAGCCGCATCAATTATTATCAACGCATTCTTCTGCTCAAGGACGCGAAGGTCCCAGCCAAACTGAGAGGCCTCAGATCTAAGCTCGTTTGGACGTGTTTCAAGAGTGACTAACACACCTGGTTCGTTATACTTGGTGATTCCATTGTATAGAAATTGAAGCCCAAAGACTGTTTTTCCAGACCCTGATTGTCCAGACAGCAGGACTGTGCTGCCTTCGACTATCCCACCACCGATTAACTCGTCGAGCCCAGTGATTCCGGTTTTAGCACGGGTCATAGAATTTCATCTCACTTAGGATTGCCGCTGAGTTCCCAGCCTTTGACTACCGCACTTACTGGGGTCATAGTTACTTTCACAATATCTGGGGATTTACGAAGGGTTTCGGCTCTTTTCTGAAGATCTTCTTCATCGACCCCCATTGTGAGTGCATGGATAATCATCGGTTCCTCATCCACTGCCACCCACAGAAACTGTTCATTCTCTGCTATCTCTTCTGCAAAACTGTGTGTCCTTTCCTTGCTGATTTCAGGAAGAATGTGGCCGCCAATCTCTATTCTGAAAATTGCTGAAGCAGTATACCCAAGAGCCTCAGGTTGGACCAGTGCACAATAACGTGTGATGGTGTTGCTCTCTTTCAGTCTCTTCGCCCTGAAGTGAATGGTGGTGTCTGGTTGTTTGAGTTCCTCTGCTATTCGTGTGAAGGGTATCTTTGCATCCTTCTGAAGTATATGAAGTAGGTCTCTATCTAGTTGGTCCATTGTCGAGATACCACCAATCCCGTCAGGAGGGGCTCTTGCGCTTCAGAAAATCGTTGAAGAATGCTATTAAGGATTGTTTGTGCTATTCGCAATTTTAGGGGCATGATTGAGAATGACACTAGAAATGCTATCAGATTTATACCATGGAATCTGGAATTCTTGTGATTCTCACAATCGAAAATCAGAGTGTTGCTAGAATCTCAGGTGAGATTGTAAAGGCATACATTAGGGTCCACAGAACGACCCATAACATCAGGTAGGAAGGTAGTGAGTTTGTGATCATCTTCTGTGTACCACCTAAATCTTCTAGGGGAATCTCCAATAGATAGCGAATGACATAGAGCGATAGTATATAGACAAGAAAACCGAATATCACTCCACGGGTCCCAGCGAAGATGGGGCCTGTAATACCGCAGACCAAAGCGCTGATTAAAGCGAAGAAAATCTTCACATAGTACTGTTGGTCATTTGGGGAATCATCCCATCGTCCAAAAATACGTCTGAAGAAGTTCTGTAATGGTGTGAGATTCATCGTCAATCACAGCCTGATTGATGGCTGGTTCAATCGACGAGGTTATAATCATGTCGGTTTGATTGCAAGGTGAGATGATATGAAGGACTCTATGAGTAACGTTGACATCAGGCTCATTCTACCCGAGCTACGTGAGTCAGCAGAAGGTGCCTTCATCAAGAATGTGTACCAATATGGTGACATCTTTGTCCTCAAGATCTACCAGCCAGGTGGTGGTACGTCGCAACTTCTTATTCATCCAGGTCATCGTATTCACCTCACAGAGTTCGCAAGAAAGGCACCACGGACTCCACCTCACTTCTGCGCAGTTTTACGGAAATATCTCAGGGAGAAACGGATCATCTCAGTGAAACAACATGAGCTGGATAGAATTGTTACAATTGAGATAGGAGATGAAGAGAGTTCATACAAACTTGTCGCTGAGTTATTTGGTAATGGTAACATGCTTCTCTTAGACCCAAAGGATACTATCTTTGTAGCCATGCGATACAAAAAGATGAGAGATCGAGACATTGTGCCAAAGGCTCTGTATGAATTCCCACCCGCACGAGGAACAGATGTACTTGCTCTTGAGCCGGACTCGCTTCAAGAGATTATCGCAGATTCAAATGCAAATATTGTTCGGACTCTGGCTAGTCGACTTAATCTTGATTCCTTGAGCTGTGAGGAGATTTGTGCATTAGGAAAGGTTTCATCTAAAGTAATGAGTCCAGAGATTGATAGCCAGACTCTATCAGATCTTCAGATGGGATTGGCTGACTTTGTTGAAAAGTTGAAGACTGGAGTGAATGAGCCAAACATAGTCCTTGATGATGACCCTGCTGAAGATGAAGAGCCTGAGTTCATAGCATTCTTGCCGTTTCGATTTGAGCTTTACAAAGAATTGCCTGCAGAAACCTTTGACACATTCAGTCAAGCTATTGACGAGTTCTCGGGAGTGTCAGAGAGTGAGTTGGAGGATGAGCAGGAACAAGATGCTCTGTCAAGGGAGCAAAAACGACTGCAGAGGATAATAGACAAGCAGAATGAGGGTATTGAAAGATTAATGGCCAAGGCGAAGGTCCTAAGAATCAATGGGGAGTTGATATATTCACATTTCACCATAATTCAGGAAGTATTGGAAACAGTCACAAAGGCAAGGTCTGGGGGAGTACAATGGGATGAGATCATCGCTAAGATTGATGAAGGGAGGCAACAGGGAATCCCATCAGCACAGTTGATACAGAGAATAATACCCTCCCAAGGTCAAATCATTGTGAAACTGAATGGTACTGATGTGACGTTGGACATCCGACGTTCAGCTCAAGATAATGCCTCGCTTGCCTATGATCAGGCGAAAAAATCAGAGTCTAAGGTAGAAGGCGCTAAGAAACAGATTGGGAAGACGCAGGAAAAGTTGGATAAAGTAGATGTGAAAGCCGCCGAACCGGAAGTCAAGAGAGTTCCTGTGAAGACGAGGAAGAAACGATGGTATGAGAAGTTCCGATGGTTCATATCATCTGAAGGTTTTATGGTGTTAGGCGGACGCGATGTGAAGAGCAACGAGAGTCTTGCAAAGCGCCAAATGGGAGCTAATGATGTCTTCTTGCACGCAGCACTGCATGGTGCGCCATATACAATAATCAAGGTCCCAGATGAACCGCCTGGACAACAAACATTGGAAGAGGCAGCACAGTTTGCGGTCACATTTTCAAGAGCTTGGCAGGATGGATTATCGAGCGGAGATGCATACTGGGTAAATCCAGAGCAGGTAAGTTTCAGCCCACCGTCAGGAGAATATTTGCCCACAGGAGCGGTGATGCTTTACGGAACAAAGAACTACATACGTAGGATGCCTGTGGAGCTAGCAGTAGGGATTATCCTTGAAGAGGAACATGCAATTCCAATCTCTGGACCACTTTCAGCAGTGACTACACAAACAGAGTTCTATGTAAGCGTGAAACCGGGTGATGTGAAAAAGGGACAGCTTGTCAAGGAAATAATTATCCGACTCAAGGGGTTAGTTCCTGATGACAAAGTAACTCTGGTTAGTCAGATTCCACAGGAAGATATGATGCGTGTGTTGCCTGCCGGGGGCGGAAAAATAGATAGTTGAGAGATGTTGCTCGTTCTGATGCATAATGATACAGACACATTTAAAATCAGACTGGTGGCAGTCCAGCTCGAGAAGACACTCTGCCAGTTGGTGGTTGGGCGTCTGACCAACTTCTGATAAAATTGAGGTGAAATAAATGTCTGACCCCTCTCATTCAATGTTTGTGAGAGACATCATGTCTGTCAATGTCGTAACGATGCCTCCTGATGCCACAATCTTTGATGTTGCCACTTCTATGAATAAGATGGACATAGGTTCTATAATCATCTCAGATCGAGACCGTCCTATTGGTATCATAACTGAGGCGGACATTGTTAGACGTGTCATTGCAGATGAGAGGGATGCAAAGACTACAGCAGCCCGAGAGGTCATGTCATCACCCATAATTCATGTGGAGCCTGGAACGGCGCTCACTGAAGCCATGCGAGTGATGGCACGAAGTAATATTCGCCGTGTAGCAGTATTGAGGAATGACTCCTTGGCAGGAATCATCACTTCAAGGGACCTTCTTCGCTGGTCTCCAGAGCTCATCGACATCCTTGTAGAGTCATTACGTCTCAGAAGTGAGGGTGCCAAATACGAAGATGAAGATGAGAAGATCGCCTACGGAGGCGAGTGTGATAGCTGTGGAGAGTACTCGACTGAGTTGATTGAAGAAGATGGCGAGTATCTGTGTGAAAATTGTCATAGTTAGTTGGTCACACACCCATTAACCAGCGTGTATTGTGTATGTACAGATGTGATAGGAGACTATTGTCATGAAAGTGAGCCAAATTATGGTCGAGCCAGTCAAGATAGACAAGGACCAGAGATTGTCCTATGCGCTCGAACTACTAGAGAAGAAGGGTGTTGAAAGGCTGGTTGTCGTTGAGAATGGGGATGTCAAAGGTATCCTCACGTACGCCGACATAGCTGATAGATTAGGCGTAAGTAAGGTAGTAGCCCTCTCAATAAAGAGGCTCCATGTAACCAGTGCAATGACTGACACTGTAATCACAGTAGGTCCTGATGAGGAAGTGACTGATGTTGCCCAGCTCATGGTTGATCGCGGGATGAGTGGTTGTCCAGTAGTGGATGGCGAAGGTACTCTGGTCGGTGTGATCACAAAGGTGCAGATTTCTCAATTGGTTCAAAAATTCAATAAAGTCAAAGTTGAGGAGCTCATGACCACAGAAGACATTCTTCAGGTCAACCCGGTGTCACGTCTTGTGAAAGCCAGAGGCGATATGCTCGCCGCAGGCTATTCAGGTTTGCCGGTCACTGATGGTGGTCGCGTACTAGGACTGATCACAGAACGTATGGTTGCTGAAGCCATGGCACGATTTACCGTGGAAGTACCAGACAAACACCGAGCAAACCAAGTCAGACAGATTCGTGTAGTGGATGCTATGCTCCAACAACCCCCTCTTGTGACCGCAGATGAGTCAATTGCAGATGCCTCAGTAAAGATGCTAGACGCAAAGCTGAATACCTTACCTGTTGTAGGTAAAGGTAACAGGCTCATAGGGATGATTAGCGCAACAGATTTCACGAGATTTGTTGCAAACAAGTTTAAGGTCCCAGATACATCTGAGTAAAGGTTAGTTCAGCGTCAATCTAGCGCTGGCAACACCGGCGTTGATGTCACATGGCCGTTGATATGGTCCTCAAAGATGGCATTTTCATAGAGAATGGCAGAGAGACCATTCGCTCTGTGGCAATCGAATCTGGCAAGATTGAGGGCATCTATAAACATGGAGATGAACCGCAATATCGAAAATCGATTGATTGTAGGGGTTTCTATATTCTTCCAGGTCTGATAGACATTCATGTTCACCTTCGTGATTTCAAACAGTCTGACAAGGAGGATTATGAAACTGGCACCATGGCTGCTGCTGCAGGTGGTGTGACCACAGTCGTTGATATGCCAAATTCAGACCCCCCAGTTCTCGACAAGAAGATACTTGACGAGAAAATTGCTCGAGCTCAAGAGTCGCGTTACGTGAATGTTGGGTTTTATGCTGGAATTCCCAACAACATCGAGGATTTCGATGTCCAGATGCTTCGAGACATTCTTGGGTTGAAGGTCTATCCGAATTCACCTCTAGACAAGGCTGCAAAATACACGAAGGACAGGATTAGGGAGTGCACAAAACTAGCAGTTGCAAGTGAGATCCCCCTTCTTTTTCATCCAGACTTGCCGGCTCGGGAGAAAGTACCAAAGGACATGGAAGAGTTCTTCCTTGCGCATAGCTGTGAGGATGAAGTGAAGTCAGTCCAATCATTCATAGATGCAAAAATTGAGTACGCAGCCAGACTGCATGTTTGTCATGTCAGCTGCGCAGCGACTGCTAGACTGATCTATGACAATCGCGCAGAAGACACACTGACCGCAGAGGTCAGCCCGCATCATTTATTCCTGTCAGGGGGCGATTTTGCCAATGACGATGGTCTGGCTAAGATGCTCCCTCCTTTGAGGTCACCTTATGACAACAAGATGTTGATGGAGGCACTATGTAAGACATGCGCAATCGATTGTGTTGCTTCTGATCATGCACCTCATAAAAAATGGGAGAAAACAGCGCCCTTTTTGAAAGCATCCTCAGGGATACCGGGTCTAGAAACCACACTACCACTCATGCTGACAGAGGTATTTGAGAAACGACTAGCATGGATTGATTATCTGAGGATTTGTTCTTCTGCACCTGCGAGAATTCTCGGACTTGAAACAAAAGGCATTCTCACAAAGGGCTACGATGCGGATATTGTACTTGCACAGATACAAGAGGGTACAATTACCGGGGAGAAGTTCTTCTCGAAGGCAAAAATCACTCCATTTGAGGGGAGACGTGTTCTAGCCCGTACTGTGACCACCATCGTGGGGGGAGAGATTGTGTTTGACGAAGGTGAGTTTGTTACAGGACCAGGTATTGTTGGGCAAGCCCCAGTCCAGAAATCCTGAAGAGTGTAAGATAAATAACGATGAAATTGCACATGCAGACCGAGTTGATGCTTAGTGTCTCATACATACTCTGACGATGATGGAGTCTTTCTCGTTGGTTTGGCTAGAAAAACGGTAGACGAGATTGTAAAGAATAAACAAAAACCAAAGACTCCAGAAGAAACACCAGAGCATCTACGCGCCAAATCAGGAGTTTTTGTCACACTGAACTCCATTATGAGTGAGAATGTCAGTCTGAGAGGCTGTATAGGTCGCCCATATCCATCCTTGCCGTTAGTTGAAGCCACAATTGATTCTGCTGTGGACTCAGCAATCAATGACCCCCGGTTTCCAGCAATAACTCCTGAAGAACTTGATTCGATAATCGTGGATCTGAGTGTCTTGACCCCTCCAAAGAAGATTGAGTACTCAAAACCAGAAGAACTTCTAAACCTCGTAGAAGTTGGACGAGACGGATTGATTGCTATCAGGGGCATGTTCCGTGGACTACTTCTTCCTCAAG
>MEHG01000130.1 GCA_001940705.1 Candidatus Thorarchaeota archaeon AB_25 | reverse complement strand
ATCAGGAATTGGCGGAGCCCAGTCAGGCCATCTCTTCTTGAAGATACGCCAAGCATCGCCACACCGGACGCCTGGTTCAACAACCATGACCCGGTTTTGTGTGTCAACTTCCATCTTGTTCATTCGGGTCAGATCCATCAAAATACCACCGGGTTCAATTGCTGGAAGGGCGAATCCGCCGCTCAAACCTCCTGCAGCTGGTGTGATTGGACAGAGGTTCTCGTTTGCCACTACGAGGACTTTAGAAACCTCCTCAGCATTTGAGGGTCTAACAACTGCCTCGGGGAGAACTGCCTCAAGACCCATAATACCTCTAGCCATGTAACTATGAAGAAGTGGTGTGCTGGTCGTGACGTGCTCTTCACCACAAATTGCTTTGAGTTTCTTGACCACGTCATCCGTGACTTTGTTGTAATTACTCACCTAGTAATCCTCCGTTATCAGCCGGAAAGGCTGAATCGTGAATTGTCGATAGTAGGTCCTGCAGGAAAAATCCATCATAAATAGGATTCGGCTCTTATTGTTACGCAGAAATAACAAGTTATTACCTGCAGGAAAGCCATGACCATCATCAGGATAGCGGTGGTTATGAAGATTGGAATCCAGATTGAACCACAGATGGGGTACACCTACGGAGAAATAGTAACCCTCACCAAGGCTGCTGAAGATGCTGGTTTTTACAGTTTTACAGTTTCTGACCACTTCTTTGGAAATCCCGAGAGTGTAGAGAAGCATGCCCATGATGCATGGACGCTTCTTGCGTTATTGACACCACAGACAGAACGGATTCGATTGGGAGTAGTAGTGACATGCCAATCATATAGAAATCCTGCACAGCTAGCCAAGATCGTGGCGACTTTGGATAACGCATCGAATGGAAGGATAGACTTTGGTATTGGAGCCGGGTGGAAGGAGTCAGAGTATGAAGCATATGGCTACCCATTTCCTTCCGCCAAGACAAGAATTCGTCAACTGCGAGAAGCTATTCAGATCATCAATCTCCTCTGGACAGAAGAGAAACCGAGCTTTGAGGGAGAGTATTACAGTATCAAAGAAACCATGTTCCTGCCAAAACCGGTACAGAAACCTCGTATTCCCATCTGGGTTGGAACTCAGAAAATGAAAGCTCCGATGATGGAGGAGATCATTGCACGTTATGCAGATGGCTTGAACTATGATTCGGAAGCACCTGAAGAGTTCATAGAGAAGAAGAACCGTATGAGGGAAATGTGTGACAAGGTCGGGCGTGACTTTGATGAACTGAAATGGTCGCTCTATCTTTGTACATCAGTGATTGGGGAGGATGTGGATGACTTTGAGGAGAAGAAGGAGGAGCACTTGAATCAGCACTGGTTGTTCGAAGAGATAACTGACGAGATGAAACCAAAGGTCCTAGATGTCATGCTCTCAAAGTATGTTTCAGGTACGATAGATTCAGTTGTTGAAAAGCTCTCCAGATTCAAGAATGAAGTAGACATCCTCATTCTGGGACTTCCTATGGTTGGCGACCTTCTGAAAAACGGGTTGGATACCATCAAGTTATTGAAAGAGAAGATTGTTCCCAAACTATGAGTTCTCCACGAACTCTTTCGAACTATGATAAAGGGTCATTGTGGGTTTAGAGGCTTATGAGCGCAGATTTCAGAAGCAGTAGTCAAGCATGCTTCATGGTCATTATATAATGAATTATCGTTAGTTCTGTTCAGGTGTTATAATTGAATGCACGCATAGTAGAAACCCCTTACGGAGAACAGATTGTGCTTAGCACAGTGCCCCCATTGATCGAGGATACAATTTTGCAATCCTTCGGTCACTCAATAATTGACTTTGAAGCCACCCTTTATGAGAAGTTCTTGCACATTACGAAAGGTCTCGTAATCACTTGTCAGGAGTTCAAAGATTATCTCAATAATATGGAAGAGAGAGGCTTGATTGTATCAGCAGATTTCTTGGGAAAACGCTGTTGGGCAAAGAATCCTGAGCTGATACCGAACAACGAATAGTATGTTTTATTGGTGAAGCCAACCAATACTGAGTACTGTGTATTCGGGTGGTTGAAATGAAAGCAAAGAAGTTGTACGAGAGCTTGGACAATGAATTTGAGCTCGACAAACTCCAAGAGGGTGAATGGAGCTCCTTCGATCTGGGAGATTATGCTACCGACAGTTTCAGAAAGACTTGGATGGGCCTCGTGCTAGACAATTCAGAAGAAATTCAGAAAGTCTACACAGCTGTGTTCCCCAGCGCGCAAGTGATCGACCATCTCATATCTTTGGATGTGACAGACGCCCTTCTCTTCACTCATCACCCAATGGTATGGACACCTGAGATAGAAGGGGTACCATTTGAGAACATGCCAGCCAAGTATCTGGAACAACTGAAGAAACGTAGAATTTCATACTATTCCATCCATGTCCCATTGGATAGAAATGGACCATACAGTACTACAGCATCCCTAGCTAGAGCTCTGGAGATAGAAACACAGAGAGAGTTCTTTGATTACTTTGGCTCCATGGTGGGCATCATTGGTAGGACAAAGTGCAAGACAATAATCGAGTTGTCAGAGAAACTCAAAATCCTTGTTGGTCATCAGTTGAAGACATGGAGCTACGGAGACCCAAAGATCTCCAACCAAAGAGTGGCACTTGTCGCCGGAGGTGGGAATGATCCAGATGTAGCTCAAGAAGTTGCTGATTTAGATATCAATACGTACATCACTGGAGTCACAAAGAAGAATCCTGCCTGGGAACCAGGACTAAAATTTCATGAAATATGCAAAGAGAATCGTATTAATGTGATTGCAGCTACACACTACTCAACTGAGAAATTCGCATGTATCGCAGTACAGAAGTTCTTCAATTCTCTGGGTGTTCCTAGTGAATTCATTGAGGATGAACCAAACTTCGTGGATTATGGTTGAAGTAGAAACAGAGTTGTTCACTCAGAGTAGTTTCAGAGTAGGTCAAACGATCATAGTTCGACCACTATTCATCCTTCATATTGCATTATGACCTATTAGAACAGAGCAAAACTTGCGCCAAACACTAGTCCTATTCTATATAGTTACACGTTATTTTACATCGATATGCCAAAGGATGGATGATATGTGCGAATGAAAAAACCAGCATTATTAACAATCACACTGATCTTGCTAACTCTTGGTTCGATATCTGTTGTATCTTCGGCTTCACGTACTCAAACAATTATTAGTCCCACCAAGACGCTAGCGCAAACTCAAACGGACCTCTCAGGAATCAACGTGGGAGTCTACAACGCCTATGAAGACTATGTGCCGTCCAGAGTGAACGAAAGTAAAACTGCGATCGTTAACATGCTTGAGTGGATGAATGCAACAGTGAGAGTCTTTAACACCACAGAGATAATCAACGGTGCTCTGTGGGCATGTGAGGTTCTCGTAATTCCTGAAGGGCTGGGACCTAACCTTGAACAACTCCTGACTGAAGAAGGTCTTCAGGCAATACGTGAATGGGTTGCAGCGGGAGGTTCATACATCGGTGTGAGAGGCAGTGCGGCAATGGCTGTCCAATATTCATACTTTGAGGGGTCATCGACAGAGTTCAACCTCGCATTGATCAATGGGACATCTTATGAGGTTGAAGACCTTGGTTTCGCAACTATAACCAATGTCACGATAAATAGAGAGTGCACGGGTCCAGATCTTTCAGATATGCCAGAACAAATGTCAGTCTTCTTTCAAACAGGACGGTACATTCTCCCGAATGAAGGACAGGAACTCATCTACATAGCTAACTATACTCACAGTAACCTCCCAGCAATGGTTGCATCATACTATGAGGAGGGAACGGTGTTCATATCTAGTCCTCATTTCGAATACGAGGAAAATGGAGATCGGGATGGAACAGAATACAGGGACATGTATGATGATCCTGATTCTGAGTGGCCCTTCATGCTTACTATAACGCAATGGCTGATTGATTCATCACCGACAGTTTGCAATGTGACTGAATGGCAAATTACTCCAACTACAACAAGCTCTAGTCCAACACCAACAACCTCAGATTTCCCGATGGAACTGGTCTTGGTCGGGGGAGGATTGGGAATTGTGGTCGTCGTAGCAGTGTTAGTCTATGTCAAAAAGAGATAGTTGTGATCTTGGCGTCTTACCATTGTCCACACAAAGTCAAAATCATCTTCACTTCCTAGAGGATAGCAGATGACACTGCCAGAACGCAACGCAATCTCATCAAATGTGTCCTGTGCAGCTTGCGATGAGTAATTGTAAGCACAAACATCAGAACCCTGATTCATCAACATATAGTGTATGTGGGGGTAGCTCTCACTGTATAGGAGAGTGCCTACAGAATCTCCAGTTTCTAGAACATCGTTTACTGAAACCTGTATGTTGTCGGACTGGAGAGAGTTATTGAACTCGTCTATGAAACCAGGTTCTAGGACTAGATGAACAGCCCATGCAGCATTGATTCTAATTGTAACATCAAACAAGACATTGCCAGCATAAGGATTGACATTCTCTGAAACCTTGACAACAGTCCCACTTGCAGGTGATACTATTGTGACATTGTCAGAGAAGACCAGATCGATACCATTGTGGAAAACACCGGGTTCGCCCCAATCCGGTGTCCGATAGGCGGAGATCCGGTCAACCTTTTCGGGCTCTAAAATTGGAAATTCCAATTCGGGATCATCGTAAGTCATTACATCACTGAAGAATACAAAATAACTGAGAACAGCAGCACCTACTAACACAATCAAAATAGCTGAGAGTGACTTTTTCTTCATTGTTTCTATCACTCTCTTGTTATACGTCAGTCATGAGTGACTTTGCTATGACTGTGAATGTGTCATCTACACCCTTGTTCAGTTTGACTGAGGCCTCCACGTAATCTGCGAGGAATTTCTTTGCGAACTCCTCACCTTCTTCGCGTGAAACCATCCTATCTTTGTCAAGATCTATCTTGTTCGCAACAACAAGAGCCTTTACTCCCCTTAGCTGGGAATCGACCTCTTTCTTCCATGCCCATAACTCTTCAAGACTCTTTGGTCGAGTGACATCAAACATGTAGACGACTCCGCGAGCCCCATGATAGTATCCAGCACGTACATGCCCGAGGAAGTCCTGTGATCCCAAATCCCAAATCTGTAGTTTGACCTTGTTTTCCCCGATATTCATCGCCTTCACTGAAAAATCAGCACCTAGTGTTGGAGCGTAATACTCTCTGAACTTTCCAGTGGTGTATCGTATGATAATCGATGTCTTCCCCACTGCTGAAGACCCAACTGTCACAATTTTGTACAGATATGAAGGACTCATTCCACACGACCGTTTCTGCGGTGAGCAAGAGAGTAGTTCAATCTTTCTAAAGAATTCAAAGCAATTAAGGAGTCCATGGGAGATAATCCTGCAAAGATTCCAGACGGTCTTTGAGACCCTTCTTTTTCCCAAGAAGATCTTCTGGGAGGGAAACACCATATTGTTTGGATAGGATGAGAATAGTGAGCTTAGCAGCAGGGCTGAGCTTGGAGTATTGAACAAGAAAGTCCTGAAGTGACTCATCAGAATCAGGGTCGCCAATATCAAGGACATTCAGGAGGGAAACACCAGTTTTTGCACACATATCCACAAGGATCTTTCGTCCATAGATTGTCTGACCTCTTCTGCTCAAGGTTTCTGCGAGTTTCCGAATTGGTTTTTCTGACTCAGACATCTCAATATCACATCCTAACACAGTTTAGCTCGAGCCAATAGGATATCTCCTCAAATCCTCGAAGATCATCTGCGGTATATCGTTTTAGGAGGTATGAAGAATACGCATCAGTCAATTCCTCTGCATACGCTCGAATCTTGGTTTTGTCAAGCGCACCCATAAACTGAGCCAGAAGCTTGACCCAGTCAGCATACAACTCCATCAGTCTCCGAGGGTCGAGGCCTTCATGAAGTCGTGAAGCATATGTGATCTCCCATTTGCCATTAGTGAGATGCACTTCACCTACTACTTCCGGAATGGCAACTTTGGTCAATGTTGCTTCAAGGTATTCGTAAGCCTTCATTTCAGAGTAGACATTCTCAGCCACCTTGATGGCAATCTCCATCGCTTCTTTGGTCAACAGGATTCTTCTTTTCTCAGGGGATAGTACATCTATTGCCTTACTCTCCATCAGAAAATCAAACGCTTGCATCAATGCACGTTCTGAATATTGTTCGGAAAGAAATCTCGTGATTGCGCCTACAGTTCGTCGACCATCAAAGAGAGTGGACATACGCGGAAGAACGGCAAGAATATCTGGATTAGTCCGAACTAGCTCTGCTCTTTGGGGTGAGGAGGATTGCAGTAATCTATCAAGTTTCGAAGTGGAAATGACAACATCACTAACAGCAAGAATGCTTCTGAATTGAAGTGCTCCAAGTGCCCACAAACGTGTAATCTCTATTGTAACATCCTCTCGATTTAGACCACTCTCAGTGATTATCGCATCAACATTGCGGCTTCCATCAATGAAAGGAACAACAATGCTGTCTTTTGATTTATCTGAAGATACAGACGTTCCTACGAAGAAGGGAATCCAGCTTCCAAGTATTTGTCTGAAAGAGAGATTCTGGAGTATACCCTCTCTGAATTCCATGAATGCAGTATTGAGATCTAGGGTATCCATCTCTTCACGTGTGAGGTCTTTGATCCAAACAGTTTCAAACTCTTCAAGAAGTGAAGTCAATGTGAGCACGACTTCTTCTTCACACTCACCCATACTTACAGCTACGAGGTCAGTTGACTTACCAGTGAGGACTGTGAATAATCGAGCACCATAGTCTACTTGAAACCTGGAACTACTTCGATCCACAACTTCTTTCGAGAAAGTCTGAATTGCTGTGAAAAATCCTGAAACAAGCATCGGGTCCAAGTCTTGCGCTCGTGGGTCAATCTTCATGAAGAATAGAGGTATACCTCCACGTTCCATGATGAGAATCGCCTGAATGTTGTGACCTTGCAAACCGGACCTGCCTCAATTTAAGGTGAGTGTGTTTTCGTATTAAGGTTCGCCTGATGGTGAAGATGTTGTGATTAAAGGAGCTGAATCAATTCATTCTTGACAAGGACAACATATCCATCCGTTTCCACCTTTACTTTGGATTCTAAACGGAAAACCTCACAGAAACGAAGTGCGTGTTCAACGTCCTTGTGATTTCGTGTAAAATTCAGGAGAGTTGCCCACTCATTCTTGTGATGTCCAATCGCACGGTCAACAGCTTGGATTTTTAACTTACAAAGACCATCAGGGCAATCAGGGTTCATGTCTAGGTTGCACTCCGCAATGTGCTCGAAGACTGTCGATGCTTCTCGTCGCCGAAATAATTCTGACATATTACAGTTTCGGTCGTCGATTCATTACATATGCTCGAAAATAGGGCAATATATCGAATTTCA
>MEHG01000129.1 GCA_001940705.1 Candidatus Thorarchaeota archaeon AB_25 | reverse complement strand
TTGCTAGACCAATCAGACCTGAGCCAAAAGTCACTTCACTCCAATCATATGCCAATTGTCCAGCAAGCGGGCCAATAATCATCCCTGAACCGAAGAATATACTGTAAACCCCCATGGTACTTCCACGAGCCTCTTCAGTTGAGATGTCTGTTAGATATGCCATGGCTGCTGGGGGAAACGCTCCAGCGATGAAACCAAGAGCAGGTAAGAGTGGCCAGATTGACCACACCGCTGAGAAGTCTGGTGCATTTGCAACAAGTATGTATGAGAGTGCACCAAATCCAATCAGACCCAAAACAATGAACGGTCTTCGCTTCATCAGATGGTCTGATAGATGACCCATCACTATGATTCCTAGAATAAGAGAAACTCCAAGCATAGCAAAGATGATCAGCATATCGACCTCTGTGAGTGAGAAGTGCTCCTCAATAATTTGCTTCAGTTTTGAAATCAGGAGACCATATAGTGAGATTATAGGTACGTAGACTGGTAGCATAAGTTGGATTCGTCGGTCGCTGGCAACTTCCTTCAATAGTGCAGTCATTTTCACTTCTGTTTGTGAAACTACACGTGTTTCTTTGATAAGGAAGAAAGCAAGAATACCACTGAGGGTACAAGCTCCAGCTGCCGCGAATAGAAGTATATGCGGAGCCAGACCAAATTCCAAAAGGAGAATCCCAAGACCAAAACCACCTGCGAGTCCCACTAGAGTCGATAAATCATAATATCCCATTAACCGCGCCCTATTGAACTCTGAAGAGGAATCAGCGATCATGGAGAGGGTTGTTGTCACCTTAGCTGCTGCACCAATTCCAAAGAGAACAGCTAGAATGAAAGCAAGAAACTCGAAGGATGCAATACCAAATAGAAATGCTGCTATCCCGGTCAGGAATAAACTGGCAACAAAGATTGGTTTCCTTCCAATCTTATCACTGTATGAACCAAAGAATGAAACTGTGCTTAATTCTGCGAGTGGATAGATAATAAGAATAATCGTTACTCCCCATCCTTGTAGAATACCACCCATGTACTCAATACTCGATATCACAGCTATTGTCACATAGAATGATGCACGCATTATCAATGTCACAAAGTACAACATCATGAGGGTCAGGAAATGACCCGATTTTCTAAGTCCCATTCTACAAGTCTCCGTATAACGTAGAACTGGGCCACGCGTTAGCGTTTATAAGCTTGGTAGTTACAACAATTGAACTATGGCAGGCGGTAGGATTTCTGGCGACATTGGTTCAACTGATTTTGTTTATCTTTCACTCTACAGACTACGTGTCTTGGATGATGAGGACAAGAAGAAGTGGTTCAAAAACTGGCGAGAGATAAGGAAACACTTGCCAAAGGGAATGAGTATTGTCACTGAGGCTACAAGCGCTTTCGGAACTGAATACACAGGCTTTACTGTATACGAGGGACCCTTAGAGAAGTTTCAAGAACTTGTTGATAAAATCGAAGAGTACTCAGGAAGTTTCGTGGAGAAATCCTTGACCATTATAGGAACAACGGGATTCTCTCTCCCGACCGCGGAGTTCCAAAAGATCCTCGAAGGCCGCCCAGTAGATTAAGAGGGTCATTAGAGTGCACTACAAGTTCTCTCGCAAGACCGCAGTCATTCTCATTATCACGGTCATAGCTGGATTAGTTGTATACAACATTGCTCCTACCGAGATTGAACCTGGTCAATATATGATCCACCTTGAGATTCAATCTAGCAGTATTGACGCTTCTCAAGTCTACAACATCTCATTCGTCAGTGATGATTTAGATGATAGTATAGTCCAGATCCTCAATGGAACCTCGACGAATGTTACAGTGACAATTCCACAATATGTAGTAATCACCCCGGATAATCCTCTTAGAATCACACTCGATGCAGTTGGGGACAGTCTATCTGCTGAAGAGATTGTTGTCACATTGACCAATGTCTATGACTTCAACCTCACACTTCGTCCAAACAGACAATCCGGACAGACCTTCATAATCGAATATCAACCTCTGGTCAACTCAAGATCAGCTATGACAATTCTCACTATTGTTGCCATCCTTTGGTTCTCTGAAGGTATTAGTCTGGTAGCAACATCATTGCTCATTCCAATCTTGATTGTCCTCACAGATATACGGACGCCCCAAACAGCCCTAGCACCCTTCTTTGATCCTGCAGTGGCTTTGATATTTGGAGGGTTTCTCATTGGTCGAGCACTAACCAAATATGAACTCGACAAGAGACTGGCCTTGCTTATTCTATCAAAGGGTGAGGGGTCTGGTTCCAGTCTAATTCTTACTGTGATGGGTGTCACAGCCTTCCTCTCGATGTGGATTTCCAACACGGCATCTGCAGCCATAATGATACCGATTGCTCTAGCGGTGATCAGTAGAATTAGAAGCGTAGATGTACGGGATAAATATGGGAAAGCATTGGTTCTAGGAGTTGCTTATTCAGCGACTCTCGGTGGGGTCGCAAGCATTGTGGGGTCTCCCCCCAATCCATTAGCCGCAACTTACATCAACTCATTCCTTGGGATTCAATTCTCATTTATGAGCTGGATACCATTTGGGCTTCCTGTTGTCCTAATCATGTTGCCCTTGGTTTGGCGATGGCTAATATTCCGATTCAAACTCCCCAAGGGTATTGAGGAGATGAATGAACTAAAGGAAATATCATACAAGGAATATCTGAAACTCGGACCTATGCCCCCAGAACAGAAGCTAGTCGTGGTAGTGTTCATCTCAACTATTGTCCTTTGGTTTACTGAGAAGCTACCTGATTTCATTGCCAATGCTATTGGTTGGTCTGGTCACGGAATTTCAAGTGCTGTTGTCGCGCTAATAGGTGGTTTATCGCTCATGATATTTCGCCTTCTCGACGAAAAGGATGTTTCGTCGGGCATAAGCTGGTCTTCGCTGTTAATCCTCGGTAGCGGTATTGCACTTGGAGGCGCCATGATTGATACTGGTTTGTCCTCTTTCATTGCTCAGCAGATGTCTGGACTTGGTATGCTTCCCCCCTTCTTTGTCATTATCGTCATTGGTTGCATCGCAGTTCTCGTGACAATGGTTGCATCGAATACAGGTGCGGCAGTTATTTTGATACCAATAGCAATACCATTAGCCACAGGTCTTGGAATTGACCCGCTTCTCATTGTGATGGTCATAGCAATTGCAGTTTCAATGGACTTTGCATTACCAACTGGAACTCCACCATCTACAATCGCTTACAGCACTGGTAAGGTTGAGATGCGAGAGATGGTGACTACGGGACTCTTCGTAGATCTAATTGCGATCCTTGTAGTTACAATAGTTGTTGTCTGGTTGTGGGGTCTCTTCGGACTAGTTATGATATGACACATGTAGTACATCTCTGGTATTCACGAAGGGTTTAAATCGCTCAATAGAACGAACGTCACCAAGGTGGCAAGATATGAGTTGGGTCGCTAAGATAATCGATGGGAATCCTGATGAGTTTACACACGCAAGATTGGTGAAGTATGGAATCGGTAGTCATCCCGGTCCAAGAACCAAGCTAACCCTCAGCAAACCAAGCATAAAATTCAAGGCTGACCTCGACCAAGAGAAGGTCCTCCTCAAAGGATATCTCTTAGGTGCTCCTGAGGGTTCTCACAAAGTAAAGGGTATGTTGATTACATACAGCGACCGAACTAGCGAATTTGGTCGACTGAATATGCCCATCACTTGGAAGAAATCGAAAGGAAAAGGTCCTCCAGTTTTCAAGGCGAAATTGGATGAAGTTGCACCACTAGATGATATCAAAGCACTCTTAGAAATCGATGATCCAACAACATTCTATCTTCTCTCGATTAATCCCCGAGATGGCACCAAACCTTGGAAAGTGACAACAAAGACTTCATTCCCAAAGGGTGGTCCCAAAGAAGAAGAACAGGACAAAGACGAGAAGGACCCTGTGTTTACGAAGGGCGCATTGGGGAACACACCTGAAGTCCGCGACTACCTTCTTGATACATACCTACCAGACCTCAAAGACAAGATCAGTCCAAAAACGAAGAACATCACGGTTCGCAACAATTTCATCATTGAGGACATCGAGATTCCAGATAGTCCTTCTCTAAGCTTCTCTGAGAAGAGACGTCTTGCCAAGAAACGGGGCAAACTAATCCGAGTTGTAACAATCGATGGCGAGGATCATACCCTTGAGTATGATTTCTTAGCATGATGATAAGACCGTGACGTTTAAATTCGAAACGAATGGCGTGCCCTATACTCAAAGAAGAGGCGAAATACATGCAGCAAGGATTTGAAGGATTCTATTTTCCAATATCACTCACATTCATTCTTCTAGGAATATTTGCATTAGCCTGGTTGGTCATTCACATCGAACATGGTCGCCACTTCTCAAGATTCAAGGTAGGATCAGCTCTGCTCCTCGCATCAATCTTGGTAGGCTTTGGCATTCACTTCTTCTTATTATCCGCTGGAATGTGAGAAATCCACCAGTGCATTCCTCGCTTGGTATTTACAATTCACTATGAACGAAATACCGTTATTTAGCCACTTTCTGAACTAGTTATGCTATCCCTCAGTGGACAGCATATCTTCAGGATAAGAGGAATCTTCACGTGTTGCTTGAACCCGACATTCAGAAACTAGCCGTTGAGAGTCGTCAGAGGCTAGTTCAAGAATTCGCTGAGAAGTATGCCAATCTACGAGAGCGAGTACGGCGAGTTCCAGATGCAGATGCACGTAAAATATCCGAAGACTTGTCTTGTCCACTTGAGATTGCAATGATTGCATACCTGATTAACATGGATGGTATCATGGGAGTGAAGCATGCTGTAGGCCTTCTCAGTGCAGAACTTCAAAGGAGAGCTACAGTTGGTGAGGATGTTCCCAACCTTCCTGGAAACATTATGGAATTCGCTCTAATTGAGGGCAGATGGATCTCGCATATCTACGGTAGCTTTGTGAGACAGCTTGAGCTTAAGGTTCGAGAGCTTGCTAATCTCGAGGAAGGCATTGAAGGACCCTCCATCGAGGTTGAGAGGGCTCTTTCAATAATAGCCGCTAGGACTAAAATGTCTGAAACAATCATCGCTCCAGTCATTGAAGAATGGAGCAAGGAACATCCGAAAGCGACAGGTAAAGATTCACTCAATTCATATGGTCAAGCAATTACAAAATGGAACATAAGCACGTTGAATGGCAAATTCATACAAGTCCAGCGAAGGAACCAAGCGTTGTTCAGAGTTCTCAGAGAAAGCTTGCTGACAGCATCTGATTCCTTCACGATGGATGCAGCCATCAATCGTATTGATACACTAATTGAGGAGCTAGGACGTCCTTTTGATGAAATGACTCTGCGAGCAATTTCACATATACTCGTTCATCTTGCACCTCGACAGACTACGGGAAGAGGTGATAGGTCTGCGTATGTTTCTGTTGGGGTTTCTTCAACCCGAGGTAACAAGGCAGAACCAGATCTAATTTCTCCCTTCGATTTTCTTGAACGTGATGTCAAGTTAGCAAAGAGGCGCAAGGGTCAAGAGCGAGATGAATATCTCAAAGAAAAGATTGCTCGTGTGATGCGTGTCCTGAAGTATCAGGAGAACACACACGCTGAAAGTGTAGAAAAATGCATGATTGAACTTGTAGACAGACTTGAGATCAAGGACTTCCAAATGGAGAAGCTAGTCGAAGATTCCAAAGCTGCTATTGCAAGTGCTTCTGAAGCTGAGAGAGACTCGCTCTCTGTGACAATAGTCTTCGACTTTGTTACTACGAATATTTATGGAGAGGAAGCAGCTTGAGCTCAGACCAGACTCCCCTCTATTGGTTGATTGAAATTGAGAGCTATGATTTTCAAGTCGGTGCTTTCAAAGATGCTGACCTAAAAGGGAAAGCCCTTATTCTATCCAATCAACTCTGGTCAATAATTCGTGGGACTCGTGTATATTCTGTTCTTATAGGTCCTGGAATATTCAAAGGCGTGGCAAAAAAAGGCAAGATCCAGATTGATGTTCTAGAATATCTTTCAGCGCTCATGTTTGATCCAACAATGCTCCGTTTCGATGAACCATTACCACAGGTAGATATTGTTAATCCAGAAGTCATAGACCCTCTAGGTGCTCGAAAACAAGAGGAGATTGTCACCATCATTCGTAATTTGGTAATGGAAAAGGGGAACATACTCGCTGCTGATAGATTAGCCACAGTTCAGATGAAGGCCAATGTTCCGCAAACAGCTCACTATGAGGAAATCTTTGGCCGAATCAATGTTTCACATGTGTCAGGTCTTCAAAGAGCCAAGTTCATTCTTGCAGGAACTAATGGTCCAATGTACAAACCCTTTGTCGAGTATTTCAATGACCGAAAGTTTTGGCGTAAAGAACGAACAAAGATTATGGCTACTCCTTTCTACAAGTTCAGCAGTTTTGTCGATATTGACGTGATGTCTGATTGGATGATTGTAGAAAAGGCTGGAATAGACTCAAAGACAGGGATGGAAGCTATTGGTGATGAGTTCGAGCGAACTCTGTCTATCGTTGAGAAAGAGAGTGAGTCCTTCATTTACGAGCTTTGATACAACCACAACAGTCTTTGGTGCAAAGTAGTGCATCTCGGAAGAGGACTACTGGTTGGAAATTGCTGATGCGGACATTCATAAGCGACTGAAAAAGCCCTATACACTTGTATTCAGAGCTGGTCGACAAGAGCTGACTACTCGAGTGGATATTTTTTCTGATGTCCTGCGAGACCGTCAACGTTCCATGCTTGGTGGCATGGTTGAATATGGTTTCCGTGAGTCCGGTCTTTTGGAGATCAAGCGATTCTGGTTCATCAAGTACAATAAGCCAGTATACTATCAACCTAAGGAAGCTCATGAAATAATTCGGAAAGCGAAAAACATCATCGTCCCGAGAGAACAGAAACCCGACTTTCTCAAAGACCACAAAGATTTCTTATCTCGTATCAAAGCTCCAGAACCTCGGATTGTTCCAACATGTCAGCACTGTCTTCGAGATGACCGCCTCACAATATTGACAAGGCGGAACGCAGTTAAGATCACTGAAGAACAAGTCACTTGTACGAACTGCGCGCAGGGAGACCTCAAACTCGAGTTGAAGACCTTGGGTATTCATCTTTCAAAAGCTATGATGAATCAACTGGAGCGACAAGTATCCAAGGTGAAGTCAATTCCCCGGCTTGTTGAGATGATGTCGCCTGGGTTTGACCCAACGAGAGAACCAGACTTGACTCTCATTGATACTGTAGTATCTAAAGATGGTGTGGGTTCTCGTAAGATGTCTGAACTCCCAATTCCGGATAAATTCAAGGAACAACTTGCTTCCGATGGTTTCGAGTTCCTATTACCCATACAGACCCAAGTTATTGATGCCGGGCTTTTCAAAGATGTCAACATGTTGATAGTATCCTCGACCTC
>MEHG01000128.1 GCA_001940705.1 Candidatus Thorarchaeota archaeon AB_25 | reverse complement strand
ACCTAATGATGAGTGTTCAACAATTCCTCCGACAACTGTCATCTCGATATCAATCTCAATGATCTTATCGGTTGGCACTTCAAGAATATTGTCTGATAGGACCACGAAGTCTGCTCTCTTCCCAATAGTAAGACTTCCTAGAGCGTTTTCCTGGAAAACTGAATATGCACTCTCCATGGTATAGCATCGCAGTGCTTCTTCAACATTGAGTCTGACTCTCTCGTTGTGATGATTAGTTGCTGACCAGATCCCATAGAGTGGACTATAGGGCATGCCATCTGAACCAAAACAGACTCGAGCGCCATTGTCAAGAGCGACACGGAACATGTTCATTCCACGAACTGTTTCCGAATCAAATCGTTGGTCGTAAAGGCCTCCAACTTGTTGCCATCGACCGACAAAGTTAGGTTGCATTGATAAAATGAGACCAAGAGCAACAGCACGACGAATTTGATACTCATTTATCATCTCTGCATGTTCTATCCTATGTCTTTGCTCTCGAAGCATGCTCTTGTCAGGGAGGTCCTCGAAGGTTGAGATGACCATTTCGATTGCTTCATCCCCTATTGCATGTGTGACTGTCTGAATGCTATTCTCTACAGCTTTCTTCACAATCGCTTCGTACTTTTCCCGTGGGAAAAGCAGCATACCCTTGTTCTTAGAATCATCAATGTAGCCTTTGGAAACATATGCAGTCGTTGCACCAATTGAGCCGTCTGTAAAAATCTTCACTCCTCCAATTCTGACCAGAGGGCTTCCCATCCCCGAAGTTAGACCCAAACTTATCATGTGGTCTATCTGTTCAACTGGGATATTCACAATCATTCGTGTGGTCAGTTCATGTCGTGTTTCAATCTCTCGGATATGTCGGAGAGTCCCACTTGCCGCATTATCAATGACCGTTGTGATTCCTTTCTCATTGGCGATTTTGTTGCCTACCTTCACACCCTCCTGAATCTGCTCATCAGTTGGTCTGACCCTCTCCCAAACTTCATCTATGTCTTTCAAAACACCTGTCGGTCTACCTAGCTTGTCCTTCTGGACTCCTTCTTGGTTGAGAGATATTCCCAATTTTTCCAGACCGATTTTATTCACAGACGCAAGATGTCCACATACTCGCGTAGCCATTATAGGGTGGTCCTTGCTTATGGGATCTAGGTCCTTAGCCTGAATGAACCTCTTATTTGTCCAGCCACTCTCATCCCAATTGTAACCAAGAATCCATTCGCCCTTAGGATACTTGGGTACCGCGTCTGTCAGGAATTGAACTGCTTCCTCAACTGACCCGACTTTTCCTAGTTGTACATGTGCCGCTTTGACACCGGCACTTGTCAGGTGTGTGTGTGCGTCAATGAATCCGGGGATGACCGTCTTCCCTCCAAGGTCCATGACCCTCTTCGCGTTGGGAATCATTTCGACCACCTCATCATCCTCGCCAATGATCAGAACTTTGTAGCTCTTCACTGCAATCGCTGTTGCAGTTGGTTTTTGTGGGTCCATTGTGATGATATTGCCGTTGAAGACAACAAGGTCAGCTTCAATCTTCATGACTCACACATCACTGTTCTGTACCAAATTGACATATCTTTCTTGTCATAATGTGTCTATCAAATAGCTGTTTTCTTATCATATTTCATCCAACATATCCTCATATATAAAGTGTGATAATAATATTGTTAGATAGACCATATTCATCGACGCCGCCAAATGTCTGGTTCAGGTTTGTCTGATGCGCCACAGCGTCTTGTACTGCGGAACAGCATTTTGCTCACGTCGTGGAGATGATTTAGATGCGTAGATTAAGATTACTCAACAAGACATTGGCCTTGTTCATGGTATCAATGTTCGTAGTTTCCTTTTCTGTCGCAGGTAGTTATGCCGCCCTACCTAGTGACTCGACCGGTGAGATTTCCCTCCTTATGCAAGAACCAATCGACGATGCAATTCTTGCAGATGAGGGTACCAACGTGGATTGGTACACCGACACTGGTGACTACAACGATACTTGGACTTGGTCAAATAATTACTGGCTCTTTGGCCCAAGGGCTAGCTATGAGCTTTTCTATAACAATGGAAGCCAAATCCATCAAGAAGATTTTATTCCCCTTGGCGAAGAGATTACCTGGAGAATCAACATACCAAAGGGCATACTTCGAGATGCAAGTATTCAGAGTGTTTGCGTCAATGGACATTACAACACGCCTGATATGAATTTTAGTGCGAATTTCAACTTCGATTTCTATAATGACATACCAGTAATATGGTCCTCCTCGTCGTGGAGTGAGAACCGCTCTACTGGTGTCTACGATTATACACCTTATGTAGAAGTCAATGCAGGCGGTAGCTCCTTCACAAGTGACTCGAACTCATACTATGTCGATTTTAAAGTCCGATTCCTTGTGAGTGCACCTATTGGTTTGTACAGTCCGTATGCAAATATCTATGATACAGATGGAAACTTCTATGATGTACGGTCTCGTTGGGCTACTGACATGATGATGTCCGAGTATATTGCTGTCGGAATTCCACGATCTGAAGCATGGACTCACTCATTCTATGGTGGATACACACTTGAGAAACAAGATCTTGCTGGTGATCACATCTATAGTGTAAGTCGTGGTACTGACTTCATGATGCGGTTCAATATCACAGGAAATGGTGAGTTAGACTACGCCATGCTTTGGACTTACTTCTCCGGTGATGTTAAGGTCCCCATCAACAGAACCGGTTTTCACACTGAGATGGTCACACACACTGGTGGATGGGTCTATGATCCGCTGATTCAAACCTACGTTTACAATAGTTCAATACAATACACAGTTCCGGAGGGAGTCTATGGTGATTATATCGAATATGACCACCATATGGGTTCTGACTATCGAGAACACGATTACCGCTACATAATGTACAATGAAACAACAGACTCAATGGAGGTTGAGAGTTGCACAACACCCGATGAAATGCGTCTGATGTACATCTACAACTTTACTTCCAATGCTTTCGAGCTACTCTATGGTTTTGGATACTGGACCTATCCTCTTGATTTCTATCAACCAGATGTCTATGATGAGTATGTCTGGTATTTAGAGCCTGTTGAGAACGCTCCAATTCAGATCTACGAGTTGAACGAGACCCTCAGTAACATGTATGTTAATAATGGGGACATCAGTGTTGAGTTCATAGGACACTTCACTGAGCAGGCACCAAAAGGCGCTATTGTCCAATTCAATGACAGAGTTGTAAGCAAGGAAGGTTATGATTTCGGCGTTAACGCTGATGACTTTGGAAATGCACCAATGACCTATCAAGAATATATGGATGCGAAAGAGGTTGCAGTCGAGTCACCCGTGACCATTGCCAAACTTCTGAATGCTGACCACTCTCCTGTCTACGGATGGTTCTTCCCAGCTGATCCTGGTACACCCTTTGAGGTGCAGGGTCGTCTTCAGGGAGGTGCCGATCTAGCAACAGACATTGATGGTGCACTTTTCTCAATGAAGTCCTATGACAGCATTTGGACTGAGGACACGTACCGCTACACCGACATGTACTATGAGATACTCGTCGGTGCTGACAATAGTGTGACATTCTCAACCTACAACTACACCGGAATGGAGAACCGAACCTTCGGTTATCACTGGGAGTGGCAAGAAGTTCTTGAAACTGACTGGCATTGGGAGTACAATGTCACCAGTGGTGAAACAGAGTGGATTTACGGGGACTACTGGACCTCAGAGGATGTCTGGGTTGAGGGATGGTACTGGGAATGGTTCTACTTCAACCAGAAGGACGGAGAATGGGTCCGTTCTGAGGATTGGTATTGCCATGATGTCCGATCTGAGTTGACCAAGATAGATGTTGACTTTGCTGATGTCACTGACATCACGCATTACATCAAAGGCGGTGACCTCTACTACTCCTTCCTTGTGAACCTCACTGACTCTATCCGTGAGATTTCTCACTGGTGGGACTTTAGCTTTGCAAACAACACATGGGTTGAAGATCCATCATCAGCAATAGGATTCCATGATGTTGCTGTCTGGAGACCTGGATGGGTTCACACATTCGACTACATGGGTGAAGATGTTTACGTTGAAGTTTCTTCCAAGATTGGTGTCTATAACAGCTCAATACCTGGAATATCTGACTGGATGACTGTTGACGAAGTTCCATACATCACTATTGATGGTGTGGACGAACCAATTGTTGTCAGAAACATCATGTACCCATACTCATCTGAATCCGAGCAGAGAATCATGTTCTGGGATAATGGTGGTGACTACTATGAGCTACTGAATGGAACAAAGCTCTACATTGAAGAACAACGAAGCGCATTCTTCTACAATGTTACTATTCCAGGTCATGGTTCATTTATATCAGCTCAGAAGGACTACTGGCACTGGGATGATGGTGTAAACAGCTGGTACAGCTGGTGGGACATCTACGGAAACATTCACCAAGGTACAGATTACATGACTTGGGGATACAATGTGACCGCTGAGTTCCTCGAGGCTTCAGAAGTCATTCAAGACGGATACTACCTCCGAATTGGGGCATCTAACGTGCTCGAGATACAGGACTATCCAATTAACGATCCAAGAACTGGAACTGAATATGTTCTCGATGAGAATGGTACTCGCTACGATATGATCTATGATCCTTACTTTGGATACTACTACATGGAATATGATAGTATCATGCAACGTGTTTCCTACGCGTACGAAAGCTTTGAGGGTACCTATCAAGCTGCTCCAGCCTTTGTGGCTGACTGGGGCATGCTACAAGCACAGTGGTTCACTGTTGAAGATAACCATGAGATGCCCTACCCAGGTGCCATGGCTGACTGGTGTGGTGTGTACTACACAACAACTGATTCCTGTGGTAAGGTTCCAACAACCAAGACAATCACTGTATCTGATGAAACCTATTTCTTAGGTGGTAATCCTGACACTAGTGAATGGTACGAGTATCAAGACTTCAATCACCCTGGTTTCTGGGTAGAAATTGCTTCATTCAATTACACCCTCGATGGTCGTAGGATGTGGCATGCATTTGTTAATGGAACTTCCACATGGCAACCAAACTCTGTTGGATGGAGTTTTGATTATGGTCACTTTGATGACTTAGCATACATTAGCGAGGACTCGTTGACCTCAAAAACTCAAGACTATGTCCAATATGACTACTATGACAACGGCACCATTTGGTATGAAGGAAATTGGACTGTGTCCTTGAGCAATGGAACTGTATTCTCATGTGAACCACGAATACTCTTCGAAGTATATCTCGTATACGCTAACGGTACACTTGTGTACACCTACGATCGATATCCACGCGAGGAGTGGCTCGGTGGTGAGGATTACATCTACTATGTTGAGGACCTCTTAGGTGTCTGGCACTATGTTGATCACTATTATGAACTACCTGTGTTAGATGTTGTTATCACTGAAGGTTGGGATGTCAGGCATGCCAATGGTACTGCTACATTCCATTACTTCGTCAACAGCACTGAGTACATCGAACCTTATGCAGGCGGACACGGTGGAGTTTCATCTATGAAGTTCACCAATGGTAGTCTAGTTGGGAAGTACTTCTTCAGGTGGACCAACTATGACAATGCAATCTACAACGTCACCTACATGGGTAGCCAATACAATGCTACAGCTAGGTTTGACTATATCTACCAAGTAGGAAGCGTAGAAGGTCAAGCATACATCTACACACTGGCTCCTATCCAGAGTGTTACCTTCAAGAACTACAATGAGCTTATTGTAGGTAATCCACGATGGGCACTTTGGGGTGTTCAGTCTTGGAGTGAATCCGAGGCGAACAACGCTCTCGATCTCGATGGTGACATGTCAACTACAGATGACCAGTACTATGTGCTATCAGAGTATCAGTCCACAAACAGCTATCGCTCAGAGTGGACCCGCATGTGGGTCAATCTCATGTGGGATCCCAATGGTACAATCTATGGCGATGAAATGTTAACTGATTCATGGATGGGTGTAGAAACCTACTCGTGGTCATATCAGTGGCAGGAGACCTTCTTCTGGTACCATGCTGACGATCTAACCCCTGTTGGCTCAGCAGAATGGGACACAATCAACACAACAATCTTCGATGCAGAAGGTCGTCCTCGAGCTGGATACTGGGACATTGCTCACATGGCACGAAACGTCACATGGGAAGATCTCCTTGCTGAGGCTCAGGCTAATGGCTGGGATTGGTACTCCCAAGAAGAACAGACATGGACCTGGTTATCCTTTGGTGTGGGTCAACATTATGGAGTAGAGTCCGAAACCGGATATGACTCAATTGACCTACGCTATGAGTACTCTGGACTCATGATCTGGGAAGATACTAACAACAACTCCATCATGGAAGCATACCTTACTAATCCGGGTGACGGTGAGTTGACTCACTACTTCATTCCTGATACTGTCGGAAGTGTAAGCTTTGTCACTCCTGGGTTGGCATTTGGTGTGTCTGATCCATCCGGTCAACTTCTACTGGGTGTTGAGGATGAGATAACCTGGGGTGTCACTTTCAGTGACATCAACGGTACCACATTCCCATTCAACGCCTATGCGTACTGGGACTGGTACGGTGGTGTTGTGACTGGAAGCGATCTTCAGACATTCGATGAGCGACCAACCAAAGTTTCAATCGATGAGCTCTCCTTCCTGGTTCACTTCCAGGGATTCATCGACGAAACTGAAGGAGCTACAAGCAACTACGCCACATTAAAGGTTGACAACACTGTAGGTCAGTGGGATGTTGATCTGATTGGCGGCATTGCAAATCTCGCAAACAAGTCACTAGCTCTCAATTACCTTGCTGATGTGAGTACTTCACAATTTAAGGTCGAAGAGGTCGGTGTCGGTCAGGAGCAAACCATTGTTTCTGATAGCTTCGAGATTGGTGACAATAGCGCAAGGTTCGCAGAGATGATCATCGGTGGAGTCACCTATGAGTGGGCTGCTGATCCATACACTGCGTACAATGTAACTAGTCAGACAACTCCGTTCAGCACTTTCACAAGTGCATACCAGTCTGAGAGTGGTCAATCAGCCACCTCATGGTCATTCTCATCTACACAGTACTATGTGTCTATCGGATTCCCACAGTGGGATGGTTATTACGTCTATCAGGACCCAATATTTGTTGCTTATGTCAGCAACATTGGTGATCCTGGCGGCGAAGATCCAGAAGATCCAGTGACATCACCAACAATTCCTACAACCTCCCCACGACCAACCGGACCTATCGATCCGTTTGAGCTATCAACAGAGATGTTGATCATGCTTGGAGGTATTGGACTTGTGGTTGTTGTCGTCGGCGTGATGGCTAAGAGACGCAAGTAGAACAAGAAGAGGGGTCCTTGTTACCCCTCTTTCCCTCTCTTTTTTGAACTATTTCTTTGGAACTTTCTTCCAATCATCCAAGAACTTCTTGATTCCAATATCTGTGAGTGGGTGGTTCACCATCTTAT
>MEHG01000127.1 GCA_001940705.1 Candidatus Thorarchaeota archaeon AB_25 | reverse complement strand
CCTAGGAATTGATGACGAGTTCAAAATTTGGAGAATTGATGGACCCTCTCAATTTGTGATGAAACAATTGGGAATGAACTATCAGATTGGTGATATCATTCCTGAAGATGATGCAAGACTAATCGCTCGAGAATATGCAAAGGCCTTGGTTGAGGTAATGCGAGGTCCAGCAAAGAGTACGGTGGCGAAAGAACTGATGATGGCCGATGATCTAGATTTCTCCATTCCAATTGATGAGGTTTCCTTCTCCGGTGGAGTGGCCGAGATGTTCTATGGTGGCGAGGAGCATTTTGATGATATTGGAAAATACCTTGCTGAAGAAATGCGGGCTCTTGTTCAGGATTTAGACCAACCAGTCGTTGAGCCTGAAAATAAAATCCGCGCAACCGTAATAGGTGCTGGAGCCTTCTCACTCTCTATATCAGGATCAACCACGTTCTACGATGAGAATATTGACTTACCAATAGACAATATCCCGGTCCTTCCTGTACATCTGAAGAATGAAGAATTCAATCCTGACCTGTTTGTTGAAGAAATCAATCGAGCTTTCACGACTTTCGATATGATTGAGGGAGAGGATATTGTAGCGTTGTATTTCAAGGATCCAATCTTACATGCTGATAGATTCAAGATATTTGCGAAAGCTCTAGAGAAAGCATTACCAAATTCTGTTGCTAACAAGACACTGATCATTCTTGTATTTGGATACGACTTTGCGAAAATGTTGGGAATTACAATACGTGATGAAACTTCAATCAAGAGCAATCTCCTCTGTTTGGATGAAATTCTGCTTGAAGCAGGTGACTGGATAGATATTGGAGCTCCTCTCAAATCGACTCAAGCATTTCCAATAACTGTGAAGAGTTTGGTGTTCAATGAGAACAAAGAATATTCGTAGGTTGGTTTGAAATGACTGAGGCTGATACTAATCGTCTGAAGTGGCGAATCATAGACATAGTGAGCCATTTCTTTGAGGAGCATTTTGGTGAGAATGCATCCAAACTTGAAGAGGAATTCGTGCGTCAATTTGATCTGCTGCTAGAAAGGCATGCGACTGAAGACGCTGCGGAAATCCCAAAGCTACAGAACCTCATCAAAGAATTCAAACCCGCCCTCAGTTCTATCCTCCAACCTGGAAAAGATTTTGATAGATTGATGTGGGAAGTCACTCCAATTCTGAATGCGGCTCTATCAGGTGCTGAAAAACAGAGAATAGAATCAGAAGCAAAGACCCAGAGAAAATCAGACACCGTGAAAGAACCCAGGACTCGCGTATACCCAACATATGATAATTCTGCGAATCTGAATTTGCTGAGTGTGGGTATCGATGTTGGGTCATCAACATCCCACCTCGTTTTCTCTCGACTCGCTCTACGCAGAGAAAGAAGCTTCATGAATCCAACCAATCGATTTCAACTAGTTGACCGAGAAATCACCTATGAGAGTGAGATTATCTTCACACCCCTATTAGATCGCACTACAATCGATATAGAAGCAATTGTGGAATTCTGTAAAGATGAGTATCAAAAGGCAGGCATAACACCGGAGATGGTTGATACTGGTGCTGTTGTTGTAACAGGAGAAACAGCAAAGAAACAGAATGCTGATGAGATCGTTCGACGATTAGCCTCGGAGTCGGGGAAGTTCGTAAGTGCCGCTGCAGGTCCTAATTTTGAGTCAATTCTTGGTGCAATGGGGAGTGGTATTGTTGCATTATCGCGTGAAACTAATCGAACCATAATGAATGTGGATATTGGTGGAGGAACGAGCAATCTTGCCATTGCGTCTAATGGGAATGTTCTCACAACTTCCTGTATCAATGTTGGTGGACGCTTGCTTGGGATTGATGATGAGTTCAAGATTTGGAGAATTGATGAACCAACTAATTTTGTCATGAATGAACTAGGCATGAATTACAAGTTAGGTGACATCATTCCTGAGGAAGATGTACGAATAATAGCTCGAGAGTATGCAAAAGCCTTGGTCGAGGTGATGAGAGGTCCTGCGAACAGTCGTATAGCAAGGGAACTGATGATGACCGGAGATATTGAATTATCAAAACACATTGACGAGTTTTCTTTCTCAGGTGGGGTGGCTGAGATTTATTATGGGAGCGAAGAGACCTATGATGACATTGGAAGGTACCTTGCAGAAGAAATCAGAACTCTTGTGGATGAACAAGGTTTGTCAATCATAGAGCCTGAGAATCTGATTCGCGCAACTGTTATTGGTGCTGGAGCATTTACCCTCTCAGTTTCGGGATCAACCTGTTACTTTGACGAGAGCATCGAGTTTCCGATCAGTAACATACCAGTGATTCCAGTCAATGTTACTAAAGAGAACTATAGTCCTGATACTGTTGGGAAAGAAATCGAGAGGGCTTTCACGAAAATCGATATGGTTGAGGGTAAGGACCTTGTTGCTTTGTACTTCAAAGATTCACTCTATCGATCATACACTTGGCTGCAGGAATTTGTTCAAGCTATCGAGCATGCGTTACCAAAATCAGTAGCCAGCAAGAAGATGATCATTTTGCTCTTTAAGAGTGATATCGGCAAAATGGTGGGGCTCACGATTCGTCGAGAGACCTCAATTCAAAACAACCTCATCTGTCTTGACGAGTTGTATCTCGAAGAGGGTGACTGGATAGACATCGGTGCGCCTCTCCATGAGGGACAGGTCTTCCCTGTTACTGTCAAGAGCTTGGTGTTCAATCAGGATAAAGAGTATTCAGTTTCGTAAAAATCACTCAAACCGGTTTGCAGACGAGATCTTGTTGACCACGCACCATTTACCGTCAATCTTCATCATGTTGAAGTAATCAGTAAATTCAACCTTCTGATTGCCAATCTTCAATTTCACAGCTGCATTGTGCTCAGTGATATCGATGTTCAGGATCTCCGTGTACCAATCGAGTTTGTCATCCCTGTCCTCAGGATTATACCATGACTTGTATGTGTCCTTGTCCACAATCTCGAATCTTCCCTCTCTGTTAAAATAGAAGAATTTCCAATCATCATGGAGGATTTCATCATAGAGTTCTGGTTTGTATTGAACGTGACCTTCATGGTAGAAATCCATGATAGCTTTCTTGATTTTCTCTTCTTCACTCATCCTGGTCACCTTTGTGATAGATATAGTTCCATATCTTACTACAAAAAAGTGATGGAATAAGCAAGCTTAGATCTTACAGTATATTGAAGAAAAACAGGGGAGAGGAGAACGCCCGAAGCGAAAGGATGTCTAGCTGTGTGGGGACAGCCAGATCAAGGAGATGATCGGACGTTCAACCTCTTAGTTGTATATCACTCCAAACAGGACATTTGTTTGATTGTTGACTCCGGGATGATGTGGATGTTGTCGTAGTACTCTGTATCGTCATCGACAACTGTCTTTGAGAGGGCTACCTTCAGCATTCCCTCACTTTTACCCAGCATGTAACCAGCCATATATTGGAGTGGGACACTCATTTTGTCTGCTTGTTCCTTGGACATGGCACAGCATTCAACCCCAGGACTCTCAAAGATGACCTCTACTGTCTTGTGGTCCTCGCAAGCCGGATGGCGATTCAGTTCCTTTGTTCTCTCGGAAATCCTTGTCTTTCCACTGATGCTTTCCACTCTGGAATGATCGTAATGGAATGGGTCTCCAGCGAGGCGATGTACAGCTGGCGATAGGAATAGTGTCTTTTCACTCAGTTCAGCAATGTCTTCGCTACCACCATCGACATATCTCTTGTCTTCACTCTCTCCAACCAGATAGCGGATCCTGTAACGCTTTGCATCCACTCTCTTCTTCTCTTCACCTTCTTTCACGGTGACCATCGTATCATCCCACATCTCCACTGGGGAGAAGGGATTCTTTGTTGCTTCAATCATCTATTATTCACCAGATGGGGATATATTAACTATTGTTAAATACACAATAGTTAACTTATAAGGTTAATGCAATACGATTTGAATAGTTTCTGAAGGGATTCTACTATGATTGAGTACATTATCATTATCTTAGCATCTTCATTATTTGGGCTACAACACAGTGGGCTTTCAGCCCTACGTATCAAAGGAAGAATCATTGACCGATGGGGCAAAGAGGGCTACGCTAGAATATTCAACATAACAAGCATAGTCACTCTTCTGATTGCATTTCTATCCATGAACTTCTGGGATTGGATATACTTCATCACACAACCAGCTCTAATTCAACCTGTATTCCTTCTACTAGGTGTCATCTCCGGTTTGGCTGGCGTGATTCTAGCAATGAAAGCATCAAGTGTGATAGATGTTAGCACAGTTGCTGATATGAGGACTGACAGAAAAGCTGAGCTGATCACAGATGGAATCTACTCTCGTATAAGACACCCACTGTATTTGGCAACAATCTTGGTGTTCTCAGCCCTAGCACTTGTTTACCCATTTCCAGTTGTTATCGTCTTTTCTCTTAGTTTGATAGGTTACACCATGATTGGTGCATACTTTGAGGAGCGGAAGCTTCTGAAGCATTATGGTGATGAATACATCGAGTACAAGAAGACTGCAGGGTTCATTCTTCCGAAACTGCGTTGAACGTGATTATCCATCAATCGTGCTCTGAATTGATGACAGGTGCTTCAAGCGTTTCACAGCATCCAATGTAATCTTGTGTAATCTAATGAGGCAGCAGAGATAGAAAAACAATTCTTCAGCATCTTCGGTAATTGTCTATCTGGAAGACCTGCTGCATTGATCAAGAATATCTCTACAAACTGGGAACCATTTTCTGTACTTCTGCACTTAAGACACTATCACAGTATGAACAGACCAATAGATTGACGAACAGAGGGTGCTCTCTCTCTACGTGATCTTTCACTCTGCCCACACGTGACTTGAAGGCTATCCTACTAACTCTTGGTAGTTGCTGAACAAACGTTTCTATTCGGGGCCAGTATTCGTCATCAATTTGATCCACAAATACACCTGCGAGTTTTATTCTCAATTCCTCAGAACAGTATGGACATTTCGGCATGATTATTCTGCTCAGTTACGCATATGTACTCTTACACGGTTTGACTAGCCATCAAGCATCTTCTGAATCTTTGACAGATGTCTTGAACGCTTCACTGCATCAGATGTGACCTCAAACAGATTGCCCTTTTCTATGACGAAATGAGCTGTTTCTATGTCCGGTGCGAAATGTCGCTTAATGTCCTCAACAGTATAGTGTAGCTGAACACAATGAGGACTTCCATCAACTGTCAGAGTTGTCACTTTCTTGATACCGGAGTACTTCACAATAGATCCAATCTTGAAACCTGCTTGATTCATATGAGTCTCTTCAAGACAGATGTGGAGGACAAAGTGGCCTCCATCCTTCTCACAGATCTCTCTCGCTAAGTCTGGAAATCTGTCCACACAACTACCGATAAGTAGTAGATTCTGCTTGTCCCGAAGGCGTCGGTCTCCCACATTGATACGCATGAGATCTTGCATTTCCGCACAATCGTCGCCCACTTTCACCATTTCCTTCTCTTTGGCGCAGGTTCTTCGTGCTCCGCCGCCATAGAAGTCCATTGGTCACTGAGTGGTGCTGCAATACGAGCAATCATGTCGCCCTCAAACACATAGTTGATCCGACTTAATGAAATCACTGCACCATCAAAGGGTGACATTATCTCATTCTTATCCTGCACGTGACCCAGCACTTCTCCGTTCTTTACGGTCTCTCCCAGATTGATGGTTGGAACAAAGAAACCCTCTGTGTCCACATTCACTTGTTGCAGTCTTCCCATGAGGGTGTTTGAAGCTTCTATCTTCTCTCCAACAATCATGTCCTTTGTGCGTAAGAGATTGAGAACTGCCTCTCTAACTTCAACTGCTGCTTGTGAGTCCACTTGGTCAGTGTCCCCTCTCATCTCTATTGAGACCGCTGGTATCCCTTCATGCGCAGCTTCAGTTGTAAGTGCGCCCCTCGTCCCTGTAGATTGAACAACGTATGGGAGCCCAATCTGTGAGGCAAGATTCCTCACGTGTATGTAGTCCCTGTGCATCGCGTCAATGTGACTGGTACAGTTCTGCCACCCTGTACGGAGGTCTATGATATAGTCTGCCTGTGATGCTCTACGCCAGATCTCCCATGCAGTTCTCTCTGTCACTGTCCCGTACTCATTACCAGGAAAGACAGTATCAAGGTCCTTAGAGTCAAGAGGTGATATCCTTGCTCCTAAACGAAAGGCAAGGGGGCTTGCCACAGGAAGGAAAGTCACAGAACCATCGATTCTATCAAGACTCTCGAAATGTTTCATGATGAGATAGCTTACATAGATGTCCGTGGCTGATCGACCGTTCATGGCTGCTAGGATGAACATATTTGGACGCTCTTCTCCGAACGTGTAGTATCCTAGAGTAGTTCCAGTCTTTGGGTCGATATCCACAGCATCAACAACTGCCTTGACCATGACAGGACCTTCTTTCAACTAATGATTTTACCAAGTGCTGCGAAAATATGAAGCAGTGTAAGACCTCAGATCCATTCGGGTTTACAGTTGAAGAAGAAGATGTCTGTCTTGAACTCCTTCTCTACGAAGAAATCATGTCTGCTCAGAGCATATTTACTCTGGAGAGGGATGTGAGGATGGTCGAAAATGTCAGTATGACCACACTTCTCAGGATTTCCTATCCACGCTAATGGTGTGCCTGACTTCATGATGTCTATCCCTGTCATAGAGAGATAGGGTTCCCAACACAAGATTACAAAGGAGGGTAAGTATTTTTCAACTGCTTCCATTGCATCCAGTGTTTCCACCCATTTTGGGTATCCAATGTTGTAACGTCCATCCTTGTTATCTGTCGCAATACACTGTCTTTTAATCAATGGTTGAAGAAATTCAATTAGCCGTCCATCACCACTCATTACTTCGAGAACTGGTGGTTTTTTCTTCCTCCTTCCTAATGCTCTGTTAAGAACCTGAGCTAATTCCTCGACAAACTCCCTATTGAATATCTGAAAGATCCATCTACCCGCAGCATTCGCTCCATTGCAGTACGATTTCACTTCTCCTTTCTGTTCCAGACCTCTGAAGAACAGATGGACCACGGCGTGTGGTAAGAGGGTCTTGTGAATATCGATATACACACCTTGATGGTCCATTACTTGTCAACTCGAACTTTGCAATAACACTAGTCAATCCCGGTTGACCATAGCTCTAATAAGGGACCCCCTCCTGAATGGACCGAGAGAGTGAACCAGGATGGATTGCGTTCTCGATAACTAACATACACTCCTTTTGCGAGTCCTTTATAGAGGACACCATCTTGGAATATTCCAACCCTTCAGTATCAAGAGAGGTTACTGGATATGAGCGATTCTAGAAAGATTGAGAAGAAATGGCAGAAGCGCTGGAGAAAAGACAAGATTTTCGAGGTGGACCCTGATCCCAAACAAAAGAAGTTCTTCTTGACAGTACCGTATCCATACGTGAACGGTGCATTGCACATAGGACATGGTCGAACCTACACTATTGGTGATGTTATCGCTCGATACAAGCGAATGCAAGGTTTCAATGTACTATATCCAATGGCTATGCATATGACTGGGACTCCAA
>MEHG01000126.1 GCA_001940705.1 Candidatus Thorarchaeota archaeon AB_25 | reverse complement strand
TATTTAGACAATCGTATGACAAAGAGGTTTAAATCGCACCCTGTAAAATGACGCAGAACGATGGCACTTCCAATAGATTCGAACTCGAGTAGAACAGTATCTTTTGTAGCCATTTTCGCAGCAATGACTGCTGTTTTGGATATAATTCCCACACTACCAACTTTCTATGCTGGCATCTGGGACAGTTGGCCGTTTCTATTGAGCCCTATAGTTGGAATCTTACTTGGACCATACTTAGGAGCTTTATCTGTAGGACTCGGTAGTTTTCTTGGACACACAATCTACTACCGTGATCCTACCGAATTTTTATTCATGCTCGGGTTGTCAATGGGAGCAGCCGTTGCAGGATTTGTTTACCAACATAGATGGAAACCTGTGTTTGGCATCTATACAGCCATGCTTTTGGGGTACTTCATATATCCCGTCTCATGGGGACTCCCACTCTGGGGAATCTGGGACATTCTTGTCGGATATGGGATTGTTTTGATTTACTCTGTAGCAACGACCCGAGGAATCTGGTCTAATACAAGTGAGCGGTATAAGCTGATCATCCTCCTCTTCTGTACAATGATTGCTCTAGAAACGGATATCCTGTTTCGAGTGTTTGTACTTGTACCAGGGCAAGTCCACTGGTTATTGGGAATGACACCTGAAATTCTGTACGGGATTTGGTTGGTAGCAGGAGTCATTACACCAATCAAAGTCGTGCTGGCGGCGATAGTTGTAGTGACTCTTGGTCGCCAATTGTTACGTACTCTTGAACAACAAGGCGATTCAATTGCCATGGGTGATTCCGATTCGCTAGCAAACTAGACTTCAGAATCAGCATAAGCTAGTTCACGGGTTCTTATGGGAAACCATCCAGCCCATGAGAGTAGAAGGAAGCAAATCAATGCTATTATAGCCCAAGAACCGTATGTGACTAGTTCATAGAGAGGATAGTTGGTTGCAATCCCTATCAAAGGGAAGATATAGAGATCGATGATAATCCAAGCAATGAATAGAGAAACTGCAGCAGTTGTTCCAATGATTCGTCTGCGATTCCCATCATCCTGGCTCATTATTTCCACTAGGAATATCGCTAGATGCGAACGTTTTCTATGTTATCCTAGGGACTACTTGCTGTAGAATAGAACTTCAGGGTAGACCGGAGAGGGTCCATCTAGTAGAGGCGATGCAATGCCGATAAGATACTCGTTGAAGAATGCAAGGACATAGGAGTTCAGAATGTCAAGCATCCGATAACCATCAATCGATCCAAGTAGTCCTACACTTCGGAGTACAGGCGACCAAATATTCGCATCTGCGAAGTTGTAGTGTCTGGTACCATTGACGAAGAGACCATAGCATGTGCCTTCTGCTCGATTGAATATTGTGTCATTCATCTCAGGATTGCCATAATCAGGTCCGAATAGGAGCATGAATGGCTTTGTCATATTAATAGTGAGCGAGGTGCCACCATGTGGACTGTCAAAGCTAATTCCAACATCAAATCGGGCATCCTCAAGTATCACTTGTTCAGCAGTTGTACCTCCAAAGGAATGACCAAAGATCCCGATAGTGTTGAGGTCCATCCCATCCCATAATAGACTGGGGATAACCGGATTGTCTGCAATCTGAAGTTGATCGAGAAGAAAGATTGTGTCATTAGCCCAGATGTTGAGACTGTTGCCAATATTCGCATACATTTCCGAAGTCGCCTCATAGATAACTGAACCATCAGGAAAACTTGTCGCTGCTGCTTCGTAGGAGTGACTGATACTGAACACTATGTATCCATTACTGGCCAGTTCTTCCATCAACACGGTGTCCTGCATGATGTAACCGCCATACCCATGTGAGAAGATGAGCACAGGGAATGAGGTTTCAGCCTGAGAGAGAGGTGCATTCAGATACGAATGTGTCTTTGTGAGTTGAAAGTGACTGACCATGAACGCAGGGAACCCAAATGAATTTTCGATACTTATCCCAAATTGACCAGGAGCATCAACGTATGGGGCCATCCTGTGCCCGGCCACAGTGTCTGAAGGATACCATGCTCTGATGAGGATTCTACGGTGGTCGTTTGGAGGTTCTGTGAAGGTCTCGTTTCTGGTGTCATCTGTCAGCTCAAAGGTTGTTGTACCAATCGCATACTCGCCAGATGGTGCAGGTAGATCAAATGCGGGGAGTAGAGAGTTAAGTAATAGAGATGATGAAATGAGGATCACAGCCACGAAGATTATGACTACACCCCTTCTCATGCGAGGTGGTCCTCTCTCTGGTTCTGGTATTGCACCAGTCTGAATCCTATAGATCTCAAGTAGTTTGATGACACCCCAGAGAAACAGCAGAATTGTAGGAATGTAGACAGGGACCAACTGCCAACGAAGTCCTTCCATGAAAATATGGACTAAGAATGTGATAATGCCAATCACACTCAAAACGCCCATCACTAATCCTTTCTTCTGTTTTCCAATAGTTGAAGGTAAAACGAACTGAAGTGATAGTAGAATCAAGAAAATGATGACAAGAATCTCTAGTATTCGCATGAGAGTCACCAACCTGCTAACCATCAACGGATAGAGTTCGATGAGAAAAGAGTTCCGTTTTTAGATTTTGAAAAAGAAGTAGAATGAGAGGCCCAATAAGGACCTCTCTTGAACTAATCTAACTACTAGAGGCGCTCTTTGACCAGAGTTTCAACGTCCTTAGCGCTTTCTAACGATGACTACGATGATGATGAGAATAACTCCCACTCCAGCAATACCTCCAATTATGAGCATGTTCTCAGTAAGGAAGTCTATTAGCCCACCTGTGGGTGTTGTAGTAGTTGTGGGTGTAGTTGTTGTAGTTACACCATTTGGTGGCGGTGGATCCTCAACGACCTCGACCATCACAGTATCAACAGTATTCAAGCCACTTGCTTCGTATAGGACAATAGTGTAATTGTAAGAACCAACGCTCAGATCATCAACATCTACTCTGAATTCATCGGCTGACGAGTTCCAAAATCCACGGCTAAATTCTAAGTTGTCTTTGAGAATCATATATGCTGCTGGACTCAAGTCTGTTCCGTTCCAGAATATTTCGTAGCCAGTTTCGCTTACTTCCTTGTGGATATTCATTGGACTGCTCACTTCAGGTGTGTTGTTGTCGCGGATCATGTGGAATACTCCTATCAATGAGCTATTACCTTCGTCATAGCCAATTTGTTCAACCTTGGCAAGAGACCCATCCGATTTCAGATACGAATAACTACATACGTTGTCAGTACCTCCGAATGTGTAATTGAAGGAAAACCCCCACCGATACCATTCATCAAGGGTCACATTTGGTGCTATAGTAAAAGTATCGCTCACAGGAGTCCATAAAGTGACATTCTCAACCAAGTCCTCCAATAGACTCCAATTACCTGTTGGAACTGCTAGATTGAAGACAAAGGGGAGAAACATGCCCAATTCAGCGCTTGCATCAGTACCATTCGCCCAAAATAACTCTACCAGAGGACTCGGAATATCCCACCAATCTGTAAGTGGATCAAGGATTGCAGATGGGGCTACTGACACATTCCAGTAGAAATCATCTGTCATGCTGATATTAGCGGGCTCAACAGAGAAGTGGAAGTTGAGGTGCGATATATCTCCAACTTCGATTTTCCATTCCAATGCCTCACTTGTCTGAGCGACCACTGGAGGTGTCAAAAGAACTCCAATTATGAGAATACTCAATATTATTGTGACTAATCTCTTCAAAATCCTCACTCCGCCTTATACTATAGATTCTATGCTAAAAAGGACGCCGAATCATTTGAAAAATGAGGGATTTGCGTTGGAACAGTCTGAAAATAAGTAGTGAGAGGAGGTCCTCTTGAGGCTCCTCTCTTTATTCTATATCTACCTTCTAGAGGCGCCCTTTAACCAGGGTCTCAACGACTGTTGGGTCTGCCAGGGTTGTGACATCTCCAAGATCGTCAATCTGACCAGCAGCAATACGCTTCAGAATTCGGCGCATGATCTTGCCTGAGCGGGTCTTTGGTAGTGCATCAGCCCACTGGATCTTCTCAGGAGAAGCGATTGGACCTACGTCTGAACGGACGTGGTTCCTCAGCTCGAGCTTGAGCGCGTCTGTCTTCTCGATGCCCATCTTCAAAGTAACGAAACAATAAATTGCCTCGCCTTTTATTGAATGCGGCATCCCTACGACTGCACACTCTGCAACTGCAGGATGCTTGACCAGAGAGGACTCAATCTCAGCAGTACCGAGTCTGTGACCAGACACCTTGAGAACGTCGTCAAGACGACCCATAACAAAGTAGTAACCGTCCTCATTGAAGCGAGAACCGTCGCCAGTGTAGTACATTGGCTCACCGTTGTCAGGGTTCTTGAACTGGACCCAGTAAGTGTCAACCCAGCGTTTGTGGTCACCATAAACGGTCCTCATGAGGCCAGGCCAGGGTTTCTTCATACAGAGATAACCACCTTCGTTAGCGCCAACAGCAACACCGTCTTCAGCTACGATTATGGGATCGACTCCAAAGTACGGGAAGGTTGTGCTTCCGGGGATTGTGGCATTGGCACCAGGTAGGGGTGTAAGAATAACACCGCCGGTTTCTGTCTGCCAGTAAGTGTCAACAATCGGACACTTCTCCTTACCAACAATCTCGTGGTACCACATCCAAGCCTCTGGGTTGATTGGTTCACCCACAGTACCGAGTAGGTTCAGACTGGACATGTCGTATTTCAGGACTGGTTCGTCACCAAATCTCATGATTGCTCTGATAGCAGTAGGAGCTGTATAGAACTGGTTGACCTTCCACTTCTGGACTTCTAACCAGAAACGTTCCATGTTCTCAGCGTTGCTCTGAGGAGTACCCTCGAACATTAGGGTTGTAGCCCCAGCTGAGAGGGGTCCGTAGACAATGTAGGAGTGTCCTGTGATCCAGCCAATGTCAGCAGTGCACCAGTAGACATCACCGGGGTGATAGTCAAAGATGTGCTTGAAGGTGTGAGTTGTGTACACCATGTATCCACCAGTGGTGTGAAGAACTCCCTTTGGCTTTCCAGTTGAACCGGATGTGTAGAGGATGAACAATGGGTCCTCTGCATCTAGCCACTCGGGGTCGCACTTGTCGTCGACTTTCTCATATTCCTCGTGGTACCAGACATCTCTGCCCTCGGTCCATGGAACATCGATTCCGACTCTCTTGACAACAAGAACTTTCTCGACAATGTCAAGATCTGCGACTGCACCGTCTGCACCCTTCTTCTGTGGAATAACCTTACCAGAACGGTAGTAACCATCAGCTGTGACGAGTACTTTACCCTCACAGTCAATGATTCTGTCCTTGACTGAGTCGGCGCTGAAACCACCGAAGACAATGCTGTGTACTGCTCCAATCCTGACACATGCAAGCATAATGATTGCGAGTTCAGGAATCATGGGGAGATACATAGTAATTCTGTCGCCCTTCTTAACACCGAGGTTCTTCAGGACATTCGCTGCTTTGTTGACTTCGCTAAGGAGCTCACTGAAGGTGTAAGTCTTTGACTCTTCAAGGGGTTCGCCCTGCCAGATCAATGCGACCTGGTCGCCCTTGCCTGCCTCGACGTGTTTGTCAAGACAGTTGTAAGCCATGTTGGTTACACCGTCTTTGAACCAGGAAAATCGAATATTATCGATGTCTTCCCACTCAAATCCCTTAGTTGGCTCTTTCTTCCAGTAACAAAGTTCCTTGGCTGCTTTGAGCCAGAATTCGTCAGGGTTATCGACTGACTCCTTCCAGATCTTCATTCGCTCTTCATGGCTCTTTACATAAGCCTTATCGACGAAGCTCTTTGGGGGGTCGAAGCGTCTTTCTTCCTGGCTATAAACTGTAATCTTCTTTTCTTCTGACAAGTACGTCACCTAATACCGTCGATTGATGGCCGACGAGCCAAATATTAGCTATATGAAGCTTGTCTAATATCACGTATTTTTCTGGAAAAATAACACACTGTCGAAGAAGTTTTCATTTGCAAAGAATTGGAACAAAAAATAGAGGAAAGAGGTCAAGGAATAGTCCTCGACCTCAGTTTTCGATTGTTTATTAGCTGCGTTTGGACTTCAAGATTAGTGTGAATAGTATTGCAACAATTGCTAAGATCCCAGTGATGACGAAAGCCCAGAAGTATGAGCCAAAGAAGTCAACAATTGGACCCGCAACAAATGCGCCAGTGATTCCAGCGATACCATATGCTGTAAACATCACACCATAGTTCTTGCCAACGTTCTTACTTCCAAAGAAGTCTGCTGTCGCAGATGGAAATAGCGCAAAGTTACCGCCGAAGCAGAAACCAATCAATGAAGCAATAGCCATCACTGCAAACCAGCTGATACTGATTGTGGACATCCATGCAAAAGTGAACATACCGATTGCAAGGAACAGGAACATCAGAATCATAGTGTTCTCACGACCTAGCCTGTCAGAAGTAGCACCCCAGACAATACGACCCGCAGCATTGAGCAGACTCATGACACCAACTATCACGACTGCATCTGTTGCAGCATCAATTGCTAATGAAGCACTCTTGACATTGCCCAAAGTCATCAGACCAGCAGTTGCAGCAAATACAAACATCAGCCAGAGAAGCCAGAATGTGGAAGTTCGAATCATCTGACCAGGTATCATACCGGTACCAGCACCATCAGCAGTAGTTGCTGGGGGTGTGTAACCAGTTGGGAGCCAACCCTCTGGAGGATTTGTTAAGAGCTGTGAACCAAGCATAACGAGGGCTAGATAGACAACGCCAAGAACTAACATTGGCATACCAATGTTGGCAGTGGTTGGTACGTCAAAGAGGTTCAGTAAATACTGTTCGACATATCCAAAGACCAAGGCTCCAGCACCAAAACCAGCAACTGCAATTCCAGTGATTGTACCCTTCTTATCAGGGAACCATTTTACTAGAGCAGCAATGGGACAGACATAAGCAAAACCAATCCCAGCACCACCAATTATACCGTAGGTGATGATGAGATAGACTGTGCCTAGAACTGCATTAGAACCAGCCACTTGATCAACAAAGAATGCGAGAATATAACCCGCACCCAAAAGGACACCACCAACAGTAGCGACCTTTCTGGGACCAACGCGATCCTGCCATCTTCCTGCAAAGATCATGAATAAGGCGAACGAAGCCAAGCCGGCTGCAAATGGGAGCTGTGAGAAGAAAGAGGGCCATTGATACGCACCAACTGGTGGTGTTCCTCCAATCAGAGCGGTCTGAAAGAAGGACCAAGCGTATATCGAACCCAAGCACAACTGTACAATTAGCGCGCCGAGAATGACAAGGTTCCTATTACCGATTTTTTCATCAGACATAATGAAATTCACCTGTCACAGTGTCAGGTATTAAGCGGCTGGCGGAACCCACCCTACTAAAAGCCTTCCGTCATGTCACAAAATATAAGCTACTTGCAAATGCCTATATGCATCTAGCTGGCGAGAGAGTCCGTTGACAAGGAGTAATCTGCAATGAGCAAGACAGATTGGACTCAGAAATACAAGAGCAAAGTCGTTGATGCTTCACAGGCAATCAAGCATATTAAACGTGGAGCTAGAATCTTCCTAGGAACAGGCTGTGGTGTTCCATACCATCTTGTTCAGGAACTGGCAACAAATGCGGGACAGATGGCTGAC
>MEHG01000125.1 GCA_001940705.1 Candidatus Thorarchaeota archaeon AB_25 | reverse complement strand
TTCATTGAGAATTTCACGAAGATATCAATCAAGTTTGCAAAGGACCAGCTTGGTGTAAGACCTATTACATCAATCCCTGTCCTTGCAGCAAATGAAGTAGACCCATCAGCTAAATCGTGGGTTGAAGGCACAGCTGATACTGTTTGGGATGGTATGATTGTACCTACCATTATGGATTTGAAGAACTGCAGTCTCTACTTCCGCAAAAATGCCCCCCTTAGTGGGAGAGTGAACTACCAGCATGCTAGAGCATTCATAGAGAGATATCTAATTACTGATGAAATGAGATGGCAAAAAGACTCATAGCAAATCTCTCCTCTCGGCAACGAAAGGCGAAGAAACAGAATTGGACCAGAGCCACCCCACCCATTCTAGCAACGGATTCTTGTTATCGTGTTTTTAGTTCAAAGAATTCTTCAGATTCTACCTTGCTCATTTTCACATTATCGTTACTTTGTAGCTTCTTCAACAAACGGGTAACTACCGATGGTGTTACGCCCAATGAAATGCTAATATCTGAAATCCTACACGGTCTGCGTTTCAGAAGCTCGAATATTTCTTGCTCAATGACGTGATGTGCTTTCCATTTCACATCTTCGTCCCTAGCATCATGGGCCCCATATATCCATAATCTCTCTGAACCAAGATGGTCTTCAAGATCCTGTCCAAATTCTTGCAGGATTTTATTTGATACCGGTTTGACTGTTTGTATGGCTGCGGGACGCCATGGGGTATAGATTTGAACTATATCCGGATTCACATCAATAATGCCCTCGATAAGCGTACTTCTTGGAGAACCCTCTATGTTTGTCAAACCTTTTGGACCTCGGAGAAGCATCACTTCAAGTGCCAATAAGCCCTTCATTTCACCATGGAGCTGCTTAATTCCATTCTGAATCTCTTGAAGCTTAAATGAGCCTTTTGCAGGATGGTTGATACGTTTGAATGTGTCCTCATCTCCAGCATCATATTTTGCTGTGATGATATCAAAATTCTCAATACTTTTACGAACCTCCTTTCTCGGGAGCAATGAGGCATTTGTAAGAAGTATTATGGGCAAGTCATCTGCAATATCACGGATTTTAGATTCGATTACTCCAATACTCGGGTTTAGCGTAGGCTCGCCTGTTCCTGAGAAAGTAATAACATCAACAGTCTTTCGTTCCAACCTATCCAGAGTTTCTCCAACTTCCTGAATGATTTCCCTAGACAATGGAATGTCATCATGAATATCTTCGGGAGTTGTAACGTGTTTCTTAGTGGGTCCAAGTTGACAATATATGCAGTTATACGTACACTTCTTGGGAGGAGTCGTTATGTCTACTCCCAAAGATCGCCCATAGCGCCATGAAGCAACTGGACCATATGTATAAGTCAAGATTGGCACCACAAATTCTGTATTAATGAACCACTCTCTTCATCCTATCTGTAGGAATCTTACTTTTGTTCTTGAATCTCTGACAGTCGTTTCTCGATGCTCTTGAGACTATCCTGAAGATTCTTGAGTTGGCCCTCAAGAAGCTCTTTCTGATTTTGTAGACTCTGTAAATCACTAACTGTCGAATATGGTGAAACAACTGAACCAACTCCTGGACGATATCCCATATACCAGCATGAACCACGTCCATAGAGCCATCCAGGTCTTTCCCAAGGGGGTAAGTTTCTGAAGGGCCCATTCCCAGGCCATCGACCGCGACCACCTGCGCGTCCATATCCTCTCCTCATTTATCCTCACCTCCTTCGTTCTTGATTCCAATTTTCTTGCCGACTGACTGTCACACATAATAATGAATCAAGATTCAATATAAAAGGAATGGTATGGATTTGATAGTCCCCACACCCGTTCATTATTCTCGAGTGTGTTCCCTCATGATTTCCTGTTGGACTTGAACAACTTCCCCGCTTGTACTGCATTCTGCATATGAGTCAAGCCATTCTCGATTAAGAGTAATGAACGAATGCCCCCATTTGAATACGGACATCACATCATCAGCCTCTTCGGTCATTCCAAGGATGTACAATGCTGCAGCCAACGCTTCCGCAGTAGAGAGTTTCACGGGTATGTATGTATTGATTGGATTCGCGGCCAAGAGATATGGGAGCGACCTCTGTAAACCAGCTCTTGAGGCTGCAAAGATTTTCTCGGCCTGTTTCCATGAGCAATCAAGAGCGACGAGACCTGATCTCAAGACATTATCCTTGTCAGCAGGAGAAAATGCAACCTCAGAAACTGGATTTAGAACAACAGAACTTTGAGGAATTTGTCGCATGTTTCTAACAATCTTAGCTTTGTTCATTCTACCTAGCCGAGTTCCAGTGCATTTCTTCGGATCGCACTGGCCAGCATGGTAGACGATAACTTGGGGTTTCTGGGTCAAGACACATATCACCGACGTGAGGGTTGACAACAGCTGCAAAGGACCTAGACAATTCAAGACATAGTTCAAGCAGCTGATTCAGGTATTGTACAAGATTCTGTATGGCTTTAAATTACTCCATCAATACAATGCCCTGAACCTCATGTTGGTGACCAAAGCCTATAGGTACGAGCTCGACCCGAACAACCGTCAGAAGTCGTCTCTCCACCAACATGCAGGAGTCGCACGTTTTGTATACAACTGGGGTCTGGAGCAACGCATCAACCTCTTCAAGACCAATCAAGGGAAGGATCGATTCACTGACGCTATGAAGCAGCACAAGCTGCTCACCAGTCTGAAGAGGACACAGTTCCCCTGGATGTATGAGTGCTCAAAGTGTGCGCCCCAGGAAGCGCTCAGAGACCTCCATAAAGCCTTCCAGAATTTCTATCGTGGGAGAAAGATGAGGGAGAGTGTCGGTTTTCCCCAGTTCAAGAGGAAAGGTGAGAGGGACAGTTTCAGACTGAATGGAACCATCCGATTCGAGGGAAGGAGGATACAGCTCCCACGGATTGGAAAGATTAGAATCAAAGAGAAGCGAGATGTCTACTTCAATGGCCGGATACTCTCGGCCACCGTGAGGAGAAGAGCTGACAGATGGTTCGTGTCAGTCACAGTGAAGGAGGAGACCCCTGACCCAATTAGTGTCAAAGGACAGGCTGTGGGAGTGGACCTCGGGGTCAGGACCCTAGCCACACTCTCTGATGGTACTGTCTTTGCCAATCCAAGAGCTCTAGGAAAGAAACTAAGGAAACTGCGACAGCTCTCAAAGAGTCTGTCGAGAAAGAAGAAGGGAAGCAAGAACCACGAGAAGGCCAAGATACGACTAGCCAGGATGTACCTCAAAATCTTCAACATCCGACAGGATACTCTGCACAAGGTAACGACATATCTTGCCAAGAGCCACAGCAGGATAGTGATCGAGGATCTGGGAGTATCCAACATGATGAAGAACAAGAAGCTGGCAAGAGCAATTGGAGATGTCGGGTTCTTCGAGTTCAGGAGACAACTGAAATACAAGTGTCAGTGGTATGGTTCACAGCTTATCGTTGCACCTCGGACATTTCCCTCGTCAAAGTTGTGTTCATGCTGTGGGCACAAGAAGAAAGAACTCTCTCTGTCAGAGAGAGAATATGCTTGTGAACAGTGTGGTGTGAGAATCGACAGGGATCTGAACGCCGCTCTGAACCTGGTCGCCGTCAGTTTGCCGGAGACTGAAAACGCCTGCGGAGAGAATGTAAGACTCTTAACAGATTCTCTGAATCTCCAGAGAGCAGCCTCGATGAAACAGGAACCGAACATCAGTCCAGGAAGCAATGCCTAGGATTGTCTAGGTTTCGGAGAACGGCAAAGGATTTCTGTGTTTTCATACGCCATCTGACTGAGGAACTTCATCATGCTCTATGAGCCAGGCAACTCCTGCGAGATTTGCAGTCAAAAACAGGGAACACTCAGCTCATGTAAAATGTGCAATGCAAGTGTGTGTGAGTCCTGTCGAGTTGCGGATGATGAGATTTGCATCAATTGTCGAGAGGCAAGATGCCAGATTTGTGGCGAGTTCTTGTCATCACGTGCTTGTAACAGATGCGGAAAATTAGTCTGTGAAGACCATGGAATCAAAGTCAATGAGTCCACATTATGTGACAACTGTCGGAAGAGTGACGAATGAGTAAGAAATTAGTTCAGATAGGGATGGATGACATCGATAATCCTGACGGAAGATGCACTACACACTTTGCGAGCATCATTGTTGAGAGGCTCAAAGAGTGGACTGTTGAGTGGGTCGATTATCCTAATCTCATCCGATTAAACCCAAACATCCCTTACAGAACTAGAGGAAATGGTGCTGTTGCTCTTCGATTCTTGATTGATCATTATGACGTAGATTCAATTATTCCGACGGTTGAAGGGCTCATTCATGATTATGTTGAGGGGGAATACCCGAATACAAATCCAGGAGTGGTTTTGTTTGATGATGAAGTGCCAAAACAAGTGCAGAGTCTATCAAGACTTGCACTATGGCGTGTAGTTCCTATTGAGTTGGCAAGGAGAATTATCAGAACCAATAACATTCCTCATTATACTAGTGGAAATGGGAGGGGGCTCATTGGAGCCCTCTCAGCAGTTGCCAATACTCTTCATGAAGACCACACGTATGAGTACATAGCTTATCGAGCATTGGAGGATTGCGAGGACAAGCGGGGAGTCGATACCGTATCAGTACAATCTATGGACAAGACTATGGGAAACCGTGTATTCTCCAATGTTGATATTTCGACCAACAGAATAATGATTGAACCTCATGGTAAGGACCCAGTTCTCTTCGGGGTCCGTGGAGAAGCTGCAGAATATGTAATCGAAGCAGCCAATCTTGTCAAGAGTAAGCAGGATAGAGACCGATGGATGGTATTTAGATCGAACCAGGGAACAGGAGAACACCTCAAACATCGTGTAGAAATAAGAAATCTCAGGCCATACATGACGGCAATCGTAGCAGGTAGAGTGGAGAGCAAGCCGCGAATGATTGAAGGTGGTCACTCGATTTTCACAATTAAAGATGATAAAGACAAAATCGATTGTGCAGCCTATGAGCCATCAGGTGAGTTTCGAAACATTGTGATGAAATTAAAAGTAGGAGACCTAGTCAATGTTCATGCGGGTGTGCGCCCAGCCTCTCGAAGACACAGTCTCACTTTGAACCTAGAAGGTCTAGAGGTGGTCGAGCTAGCTAACATATCGGAGGTTTCTAATCCCATCTGTGCACAGTGTGGAAAGAGGATGAAGAGTGCAGGAAGGGGGAAGGGGTACAAGTGTACAAAGTGCGGCCACAGGGACAAAGATGTCAGAAAAATCGAAACATCACTTGTAAGAGACCTCCTTACGGGGTTGCACTTACCACCTGCGAAAGCTCAAAGGCATCTAACAAGACCTCTTGCACGAATTGGAAAAGTGAACGGCGGCATGCCAAGTAGTCTTGTATCTAAGTGGCATAGCCATTGATAATAAATTGAATGTGTGTTTAAGTATTATCTAGACTCTTCGGCCTCGGCGACCACCAGGTTTTCTTGTGCCATCATGTGGCATTGGTGTTACTTCATCGATGATGCCAATTCGTAGTCCAGCTCTGCTCAGTGCACGAATAGCAGCTTGTGCTCCAGGACCTGGAGTCTTTGGACCATGACCGCCAGGAGCTCGTACTCTGATATGGATACCATAGATGCCTTTGTCTTTGGCTTCGCGTGCTGCTTGAAAAGCAGCTTGCATTGCTGCATGAGGAGAAGACTCGTTCCTATCAGCCTTGACCATCATTCCACCGGAATACCTGGCAAGTGTTTCAGCACCAGTAATATCGGTGATCATGATTATCGTGTCATTATATGAGGCGAAAATGTGAGCAATGCCCCACTTATCACGTTCTTCTTTACTCATTTACATCTCCTCCAACAGGACCAATGTCCTCATTGGTCACGGGCTCAGTTCCTTCAGGTCTTTCGGGACGCTCGAAATCGTCGGCCCGTTCAAGACTCTCTGCCGAAACTCGTGTTGCAGCAGTAGATGCAGCTATCCTTGCGGGATGAGAGGCATCATTGAGTGAGGACTTTGTAGTATATTGAATTCTAGCTTCCTCTCCAACGGTAATCAATCTCTGGGGTGTGTTGATTCTTGCTGCATCAAGAGCAATATGACCATGGGTCACGAGTTGTCGAGCATGATGCATTGAGGCTGCGAGCCCTTTTCTAAAAACAATAGTCTGTAATCGTCTTTCAAGAAGATTCTCCATGGTGAGGTCAAGCACATGGTCAAGAGTTGGTTCAGTAGTAAGGATTCCAAGACGGGTGAGTTTGTCTACCAACTCACGTTCATGTTGCTCTCTCTCAGATACTGGAAGGGCAAGCAAATTCCGGGCTTGTCTGCGATAGTTTGAAAGCTCAGTTCTGTGCTTCCAAAGTTCCTTTTTGTTCCTTAGTCCGTAGACACCAATCATCTGTAGCTCTTGTTCGAATCGATCACTATCAAATGGCTTCTTGGGAGCAATGTACTTCTTTTTCTGCTTGCGTGGATCACCCATCACTCATGCCCTCGTTGATAATTTCTTTCTTGAAACACCTACAGCCATTCCACCGCGTCCAGTAGTCCTAGTGTGCTGACCTCGGACTCTTAGACCGAGTGAGTGTCGGATACCTCTCCAGGACTTGATTCTTCGAAGTCTATCAATATCATTTCTATGAGCGAAGTCAAGATCAGAACCAGTCAAATGCAACATTCTTCCGCTCATTCTATCTCTTGGACGATTAACATACCAGTCAGGAAATTCAGAAGCTACAGGGTCCTTGATTATTTTCTCAATCTTTTTGATCTCAGCGTCTTTTACAAAACCGAGTCTTTGCGAAGGGTCCATTCCAAGCTTTATGATTATTGCTCGGGATAACCTAAGGCCAACTCCTCTAACACGAGTAAGCCCTTGCAGTATGTTTTCTTGGCCGTCAATGTCGCTTCCCGACACACGGACAATATGTCTATAATCTTCGGACATGGTCTATGGCCTCATCTGACTGGTCTAAGGCTTGTTCGCGTCTTGGAGATACCTTATAATAGTTGCCATCAAGCCGCTGATTTCTTTCGTGTTACTTGAGCTTGGTGGTGTTCAAATGAGAGGGAGAGCCAATAGAAATGAGAGAGGAGTATATTGCCCACCAAAGACTCGTCATTCAGAGAACCAAAGGTCACAACATCGATTCTTGCAAGCATTCCAGACTGTTTACATAATATGCTTCAAGAAAATGTACAACGAACAAAAGAAAGGAGAACGTCAATCCTAGTGTCTAGCAATAATCTGGCAAATCGATTCATTCTGGAAAGATGGAGAATCCGTTCATCACAGCGTAGAAGATACAAGAACCTGTTTAGTACGATACGAAAACAATGTCGCGCTCTATTCAGAAACTACCTGTCACGTGGCAACATAGTCTGGAAGAACCAAAATAGCGAGTTTTCATTTGGCGTTTTCAAATTTGATGAAGTGCGAGGAAATCTAATACTTGGTTTTGTACCACCATGTGGATACTTGAATTGGAGATTCGTTTCTGACAAAGCTTAGAAGCTCATGCTTCCCCCTCAATACATAGTAGTTGCTCTACGGGGAGATCGGGGATATCTAAATCGAAATAAGCTGAAAGCGCTTTAACTATAATTTGGAGAAGATCGTTTCTATAAGCTAAGTCTATTGCGACCATGGCATAGGAG
>MEHG01000124.1 GCA_001940705.1 Candidatus Thorarchaeota archaeon AB_25 | reverse complement strand
AACCAAACAAGCTGAGGTTTTGCAGAAATACTCCGAGAAAGGAGAAGACTATCAGCAATTTATCAAGGAACATCCAGACTGTGAGTTTGGTGTTAGAGAGGGCGATGTCATTTCTATATGTAAGATTCCACATCAGGTTGAACAGTACTCGAAAACTTCTGATGAGCATCAGAAACGATACCATTACTGCCATTGCGGTTTCGCTAAAGAGTCGCTGAAGAATGAGAATATCGATATCTCTCCGATGTTCTGCTATTGTGGAGCCGGATGGTATAGGCAGCTCTGGGAGGGAATATTTGCACAGCCCGTGAAAGTGGATGTTGTCGAGTCAGTTCTTGATAAGAGTAATATCTGTAGGTTTGTAGTTCATATACCGTCAGATATTATGGAATTGTATGTACACAAGTGACCTTGAATGTGTAATTCAAAGTTCGAATCTCACCCGGTCCACCATTTCTTCTGTAACATTCAATTTCTTAGGTATCTGTCCTCAAAAGATACCAAGTATTAAAAATGAAATCACAATAATCAAAGGGGTAGAGATGGAGTCAGTAAAACCAGTTAACGAGGCACCTCTCAGAAAAGCCAGACTGCTAGGAATTGTATACTTAGTCTTTGCCATAGTGTTGCCCTTTATCATTCTCCTGATACCAGAATCCGAGCTTCCAGTTAGCACCGGTCCAATTGAAGTTTTTTCATGGCTGATGATACTTCTAATGCCCATCGAAATCCTGCTCATCTATGTGTCCTACCGTTTCTTTAGAAAGAGGTCTGAGTTGGGCAACATTATGGGTCCAGCTGCTCTCATGTACGTGCTTTCTCTCGCACCATCAATCTACGCATTCATCATCGGATTCATTGGCTCGGCTCTACGGCTTATTGCCATTCCCATGGGCTTGACGGTTTCTCTTGTGGGTTTCTGGCTTATCTGGATGTTCTTGTCGAACCTTTGGGAAAACATCCAAGTTTCAGAGAACCGATGACATTGTGATTTCGAATCTCGCCCGGTCCACCACTTCTACACCTACTGAGCATTCACACTAGAAACATTGCGTAAACCCCTATCCTATAAGGGTGTGAAAAGTATGTGAAGAGCATGAAGCTTCTAGTGTTCAATGCGAGTCCAAGGAAATCCAGTGGCACGACAGATGTGCTGTTGGAGACCTTCATTGAGGGAGCAAGGTCGTCGGGGGCAGATGTTGAGAAGCATCACATTGTCGACCTAGAGATTAATGGATGCCGTGGATGCTTCAACTGTTGGTGGGTAACACCTGGCAAGTGCATACAAAGGGATGACATGGACAAACTCCTGCCTGCCATTTCAGAGGCAGATCTAATGCTCCTTGGTACGCCAATCTACGGTCGCAATGTGACCCACTATTTACAGAAACTACTTGAACGGACCTTCGTATTCACCCTCCCCGAGATGGTGAACCGTGATGGAGAAACTCAGCATCCCGGTAGAGTCAGTAGGTTCCCGCGCATGATCTTAGCGGCAACATGTGGCTTCCCCGACACGAGCAACTTCGACATAGTGAGAGCCCTCTATCCGATGGCGCTGCCCATCTTTCTTCCTGCTGCGCAGCTATTGCTCTATGAGGAGGGAAAGAAGCAGCTCTCAGGCTTTCTTCAGGCTGTAAGGCTTGCAGGACAAAAAATCACTGCAGGAGAGGAGCTTACTCGGAAAATGAAGGATGAGTTGATTGTCGAGTACTCGGATGAGATGAAGAAGGCAATAGTAGAGATGCACAACAGGTACAGCGAGTCACTGAGCCAGTAGTGATGTATGGATGTTAACCTCTGCTCTCTTTTTCTCCGATTCGCCAGATGAATATCGAGGATTGACTGGATTCCCAGAACTTGAGGATAATCCTAGAGTTGGAAAACTCGTTTCCTTTTCAGCATAAGCGTGCATCGAATCTCGCCCGGTCCACCATTTCACCTCTTTTCCCACCAAACCTTATCTCATCTCATGACTGATTTTACATGCTAGTTGGGATTTAATGTGGAAGAGTTTCATCACGACTTGGAATCAGATACTGAACAAGCGCTCCGAAAATCTGTGAAGCGGAGGATGAAAATCGGTGGGGTTTTGTGTGTACTCCTTCCTTTTGGACCTGTGATGATATTTTTTCTACAAAACCTGCTACCACAAGCCGCCACTACTCTACTGCTCATTTTGTTTCTCTCTATCGGATTCATTGGATTCCTTATGTTTGGCTATTATAGACTGGGAAGTTCCATGTTGTTTCGTGGCATCGATGTTCTTCGCCAAATCGCTCCCCCAGAGTCATTTGTTAAGGGTAAGTTGGCGGTTTTGAACAAAGATCCGGTATATGTCATCATCCAATGGGGATCGAATGCCCTCCTTTTTGTGGCCTTTTTCCAATCTGAGAGATCTTTTGACAAGGGTGTGGCACTTCCGAGAGTGATATGGAAATGGGAATATTCTCATCCAATTGGAGAGATTAAAGTCGCAAGGAGAGAGGGTAGTTTCACAATTCCAGTTGATAGGGATACATACTACACAGGAAGAGGAATTCTCTATTCGCTTCTCTTGGAAGAAACGGTAATAGTTACAATGCATAAGAGCTACACAGCTGAGGAATTGAATCAGATTGTTGACGCTCTTGCACAGGAAGTTGTTTCGTATGGATCTGGCCACTATTTAGGTGATGACGAGTTCTAGCGAGTCTTGGATTGAGATGAGGATACGAGTTCGAATCTCGCCCGGTCCACCACTACTTCTTATGTTATCACATCAAGCCTATATACTCGGATGAAATAAATCTGAAAGACCTGTCTCACGAGTGTAATGATTGAGAGTTGTGAGTTGATTCAATGGTAGACCAAGAAACATGGGAGAACACGGTGCTGCAGAAACTAGAATTACCAAATGGAGTGATAGCCTCGAACCGGATTATGCGAGCCGCTACTTGGATGGGGCAGGCAGAAGAAGATGGAATCATTGGAAACACGATTATTGAAACATATAGTAAAATTAGAGCAGGTGTAGTTGTAACTGGTTTTCAATATGTAATGTATGAAGGACAATCAATTCGGCGTATGGTTTCGAATTCAAAGCCCTCAGATGTTGAAGGTCTAAAACGTCTGGCCGGGATTATTCATTCTTCGGGGAGTCTAGCAGCGGCTCAATTGGTTCATTGTGGGAGTACGAGTTTGCCAAAGTATTCTGGCAACGATGTATATGGACCCAGTGATATGGAATTCCCTGATCCTAAGGGTGATACTGTTCAGGTAAAGGCAATGACAGTGAACCATGTTGAAGAGGTCACTCAGGCTTATGCAGATGCGGCGAAGCGTGCAGTTGAAGCGGGGTTTGATGTTATTGAACTTCATGGAGCGCATAATTATGGCCTTTGGCAATTCTTTGACCCAACGTACAATAAGCGCCCAGTGAATGACCCATACACAGGATCAACTATCGAAGGACGCTGCAAAGCAATGGTGGATGCTGTACGAGCTGTTAAGAGTGCGGTCGATGTTCCAATCCAAGTAAAGGTGGATTCAAGCTCGAAAACCGTCAGACCCGAAGAAGTGGGTGAGTTGACGAAGAAACTCGCAGAAGCAGGGGCATATTGTGTGATATTCAGTGGCCCCAACCCAACTCAGAGTCCGAAAGATGCAGGGGAGGCATATTTCTTGGATGATGCAATGGTTATCCGTTCGATTGCACATGACAGTGGTCTCTTATTCGGATTGGTAGGTGGTATCCGGTCTCCGGAAACCGTCGTCAAGCTGCTAACGGGAGATGGAAATTCTGCAGCTGCTTTCGATGTAATTCAGCTTAGTCGACCATTGATCAGTGAACCAGCACTTGTACATCGTTGGACTGAAGAAGCAAAAGTTGGGAAACAGGAACCCGCTCGATGTATATCCTGCAATCGTTGTTTTGGAGCTGGGTTTAAAGGAAAAGTGCAATGCGTTCAGTTTGAGGGAGAATAATATTGGAATCTAGTGGAGAACATGCTCCCCTCAGTGACCTAGGCTCATCTTTCATTCTCGCTCTTTGTTCTCATAGTAGATCCTAATCCTTCAATATGAAGTTGAACTTCATTCCCTTTCTGAATTTTGATGCTCTGTTTTTTTCTTAGGACTCCGTTTTGGAGAGTTTGCAGGCTTAGATGAGATACCAAGCATCTTACGCCATGCCCTCTTTCCTGACTCATCAAGGTCCTCTGTGATAGTCTGCATGATAGCGACGACCTTTAAAGCTGTTTCGAGGTCAGGCTCATCTTCTTCCATAAGCACTCACACCTCGTTATAGATGTATGACATGTTTTAATTACTTCCTTGAGGATTTGGCAGACTTTGAAGAGGATGTCCAGGAAGAATAGCTTATGTCAGAAACTCAGACACACATTGAAATCCCGGAGCAGAAGATCAAACTTGACCGGCTGGAAAGCGATGGTCTGATTCTAGACATTGGTGGAGGAGGAGAGGGACTAGTTTCGAGGATTGAGGGGGATAGAGTCTGTGCCGTAGATATCAGAATGAGCGAGATTAGAGAAGCTCAGATTCACGAACACTCCTCAAACTGGATCGTCGCAGATGGTAGAACCCTGTGTTTCGACGACAGAGCCTTTGATATTGTGACCTTATGGTTCTCACTTGGCTACATGAGCGACTGGGGCACAAAGCGTGCAGTTCTTGAAACAGCATATCGGGTTCTCAAAAAGAATGGTCGATTATCAATAATGGCCAGTTGCATTCCAAAAGAAGGGATCAGCCTAATCTTCTGGGCTACTTTCACACTCCCAGATGGAACACTCTCCAAGACAGGATATGGTGTTAAGGGAGGCCAGAATCAGACACTCCCTAGAATATTGGAACTAGCTACTGACGTGGGATTCAATCAACATCAGTATGAAGACCATGGAGAGTGGTTCAGACTAGTGACTCGCAAGTTGTAGTCTTTGTTCCAAAACCTTAAAGTACAGACTCAAACCTGAGCGGTCAGTCACAAGCTAGGTGAAAATCATGAGCCTTGCAGTATGGTGGAGACGCGGTAGCAAACCCGGACTTGCTTTGATGCTTCTAGGAATCGCGGGTTTTGTCCAGATTCCGATAATCTGGCATGCACAGGTCTATGTGAATGTTCTGAGTTTAGAACTTCAGATTCTAGTTTCCATTGGAGTCATGGTTGTACTTGGAGGTTCATACATACTCATGGCTGAAGCCATGTATCGGTGGGCTCACATCGTATCAAAGAGAAGGACGCGTCGACGTCAAAGAGGACAAACAAACTGGATTGGCAAGCTCTCAGGTTTTGCACGTTCCTTCACGGATATGCCGGCGTTTGTAGGCGTTGGTCTTTTGACCTGTGTATTCTTCCTGTTCTACTTTGTACCGTTTGGTTTTGCAGATGCGGGAAGTCTACCATCGTGGATTGCCACAGTTGCGTTTCTGGATCCACTCTTCGTATACATTCTTGGGGTTAATGCTGCAGCTATTGCGACTGCCTTTGTTGCTAGTTACATGAATTACAAGATCAAGTAATGAGAGCTTGGTGTCATCTCAAATCTTAATAATCAAGTCCAGAGTCAGTCGTAATGAGGTGCTTTTTTGTCAGGATTAGAAGTAGGTAGCGAGGCTCCAGATTTCACGCTCTTGGAAGCCCCAGGAAAGAATGTTACTTTGAGTGAAGAGATTCAGAAAGGACCAGTTGTGCTTGTGTTCTATCCTGCTGACTTTACTTCGGTGTGTCAGGAAGAACTCTGTAGGTTCAGAGATGTATTAGCAGACTACAACAACATGGGTGCAAATGTTCTAGGAATTTCAGTGGATGGTATTTTCAGTCACAAGGCGTTCAAGGAAGCCAACAATATCGATTTCCCCTTACTTTCTGACTGGGAAAAAAAAGTGATTAAAGATTACAACATTGTGCATGAAGATTTTGTAGGAATGACTGAGGTCGCAAAAAGATCCGTCTTCGTTATTGACACCGACAGGACCGTTGTCTATGTCTGGGTGAGTGAAGACCCAGGGAAATTACCTCCCTTTGATGAAGTAAAGATGGCAGTTACAAAACTGGCGTAGGCACACCATGTCGCTATCTTTATATCACAAAACCAGCGGAGAACAAATTACTGGCACTGCCGCGGTAGATCAGCCAGGGAGATCGCACGGCTGAAGACCGTGTTGTCGTGTGTTCAAATCACACCCGCGGCACCATTCTTTCTCTCAGCTTTTGCCTAGTCTTTTGTACTGAATTCCGATTACAGCTCATACACACAAGCATCGAAAGGCAAACGGAAGATTAATTGGATAGGCATTCTATCATTCGGAAGAGGGAGCCTTTTGCATATCTCAGGAAAACTAGCTATAGTGGGTATTGTCCTATTCATAGGCGGATTATTTGTGACATTCTTTCTGGCCTATATTGTTGGAGACCCCCTTGCAATGTACATCAATGAAACGACGCCTGATGCTGCAATCCCCGGAATCATTGCTCAACATGGACTTGACCAGCCCCCATACATTCAGTTCTTCTATTACCTTAGGGATTTATTTTCAGGTAACTGGGTGGGCCCACTCGAAGCTGTGGCGTTTGAATGGTGGGCGTTGACTGTAGTTTACCTAGGGGGTCTTCTCCTCTTCATAATTTCGATGGCGTACTACCTTCTGAAGGTACGGAAAACAGGATAGAAAGCACCAAACAGAAGATAGATTGGCAGCAACTATGTCATAGCAAGTCTTTGATAATGCCTGTGTTCAAATCCGGCCCGCGGCACCATTTCTTATTCCATTCTTTATTGAACGGGAGTCGTAGTAAGTGTAACCTTACTCGGTTTCTGAGTTATTATTGAATTCGTTCCCTTTTGCTTCACCCAGAGATAGGTGAATGCTATGCCCAAGTACGCAACGTAGGCAACCACCTCAAATGCTGATGGGTTGCCATTGTAGCCAAAGAGTGCTTTTGCCATTCCACCGATTAGACCTTTCTCATGGAGTAGTGGGAAGCCGCCATCAGGCAAGAGTGGTGGATTGATGTTCCAGACCTCAATCGGTCCAATCAGGAGCAAACCGGCTTCCTGTAACTCGTGAATGCCGTATGCAACCATTCCTGCGGCAAATAGGATGAGGAAAATCGATGTCCACTTGAAGAGCGCTTTCATGCTGATTCTGAGTGACCCCTTGTAGATACCAAAACCCAAGACCACAGCAATAGACAGGCCAAGGGCTATTCCAATGTAACTCTCAAGTCCCTCCTGGATAACCAGTGCCATGCTGAATAGCGATAGTTCTACTCCTTCCCTCACGACGAGTGAGAAACTAAGCAGAGCCAGACCAATACCACTCTGTTGAACAACAGACATCTCCATTGACTCTTCAATCTCTTGCGTAACTTTAGCACCTGCATTCCACATCCATACTATCATGGTTGTGAGTAGCATAGCAGCGATGAGAACAACAGAACCTTCAAAGACATTCAACATTGGACCTTCGAATATTCCCCAAAGCAGTCCAACCACAGTAGCAACACCAAGACTAGCAAGTATAGCTACAATTGTCCCAGAAATCACGTACTTCCTGAGATCATTCTGATTTGTTTTCCTCAGATAGGACAACATTATGGCAATAATCAAAGCGGCCTCTATGCCTTCTCTAAGTGAAATGATGGTTGGTGAGATTATCATGGTCGGTCATGTTTAATGC
>MEHG01000123.1 GCA_001940705.1 Candidatus Thorarchaeota archaeon AB_25 | reverse complement strand
TGAATTATTCCGGTGGGACAGAAATCTCAGGCGGGATTGTGATGGGCAACCCACTATTACCCCTCAAGGCGTGTGCCTTCTCTGGACCCTGCCCTGGGATTGCCGCAGATGTGTTTGATGAAGATGGAAAACCCGTTCGAAATAAGGTTGGAGAGCTTGTCATCAAATCTCCCTGGATAGGGATGACTCGTGGATTCTGGAAAAATCCTGAACTGTATGAGAATACGTACTGGTCGCGTTGGGAGAACACTTGGGTTCATGGTGATTTTGCAGCTATTGACTCAGACGGACTCTGGTATATTCTGGGTCGTTCTGATGACATCATTAAGGTCGCTGGCAAACGATTTGGGCCTGCAGAGGCTGAATCTGTCTTAGTCAGTCATCCTGCAGTTGTTGAAGCAGCAACAATTGGAGTTCCACACAAAATAAAGCTCAACGAACTCGTCGTATTCTGTGTACTTGTCCCGGGAACGGAACCATCAGAGCAACTAAGAAAGGAGCTCAAACAATCAGTAGCAATAGCCATGGGGAAACCACTCACACCTAAAGCTATCCTTTTCGTTTCTGACCTACCAAAGACACGAAATGCAAAAGTGATGCGTAGGATGATTCGTGCCGCCTATCTTGGGGAAGACCCGGGTGATACTTCCTCATTGGTCAATCCTGAGGCTGTAGATGAGATAAAACGTGCAAAATAGAGATTATGATAAAAAAGGAAGAAGACCGGGGGAGTCCCGAAAGACTTCTCCCAATCTTTTGATATTACTTCTTCTTTTTCTTAGCTGCTGCTTCAGTCTTGGTTTTCTTAGCTGGTTTCTTCTTTGCCATAGCAACCATATCCTTGTTTGGGTTCGGATTGGACGAATTGCTATCAAAGACGACTAAACGACCTAGACTCAAAGGTCATCGTCATCATCGTCTTCCCAGTCATCGTCGTCGTCTTCGACCCATACATCTTCATCATCGAAGTGCATTAATGCCACCTCATGACATTGTCTAACGAATCAAGAGTAAAAGATGTCTAATATTTTTCATCATGTCCATAACGCTTCTATCAATCAAAAATGGCTTTTAAAACCCCAATATATCGTATAGGACTTTATCAAAACACTTTGATAAGATACGGGTTATTAGACACAGTAGACAAAGATATTAGCGTTTATTGTAGTCGCCAGAATGTGTCACCAACGACATAGATCTTGATGAAAAATTCAGCACAACTCAGGATGACCGAATCTGGTGTAGATGTAATCGTACCGGTTATATCCGAACTGAAGGGTGATTCCCGATTAGTTATTTTACTTGGGCAACCGGAGGGAGCAAAAAGGGCCTCCAAGAAACTTTCTGCTCACCATGGTGTCAAGAAGGTTGGAAGAGGTTTATTCGTAATTCATGGATATTCAGAGAGTCATGCAAAGATTCTCAATCTCCAACCAACTATGTCATTCATTAAGACCAAAGAGATACCAAGTATCAGAAAGAGCGTAGCGGAAGTGTATTCGAATCGTGCTTTCACGATTGTATCATTCAGCTTCAAGAACCCAACGGCACAACAGAAGAAACGCGTTGAGCGGCTCATCAGGAAAACAACTGGTATTCGACTCAGATCCGGTGTTGTAATCTTTCCTCTACTCAGGTCCAAAGAGCGTAGACGAATATTAGGATTTGAAGATGAAAGAGTGTTACTAGATTCAACGGAATTTAACAGGCTAGTTCGTGAAGTTGGAAGTAATACGACACGTTGGTCGAGGCTCAAGATAATCAATATGGATGGTGAGAATCATATCACGCATGCAATTGAACAAACTCTCTTCAGAAACCTACATACCCTTGAGGAAAAGACTCGCACTCTTCGTGAACAGTGCAAGGACTCAGCAGTAACAATTAAGCAACTGAAGAGGGAATACACAATACAGTCCCGTAGATTTCGAGAATTGAAATCCAAATGGATGCTAGCTAAGAAACTGTGGCTCTATGATGCAGAAAAAGTACTCAGGCGGACTTACAATATACTGCTTAACACAAGACGTGCCATCATATCAGAAGAAACCAGACGCTTGAATTGATTGATGTATTCGAGTCATTAGGAATCACAATTCTGACATCCTGCATAAAGGACCTGAACTCCGCCTAGACAACCATCTCGAAACACAGTTGTTCCCTTGAGTTGAAGCTGATCAGCCAGCATGAATATTTGCTCAACATCTTCTGTCGTAGCGCTATTTGGTAGGTTCACAGTTTTACTCACCGCATTGTCAGTATGTTTCTGAAATGCAGCCTGCATTCGAACATGCCACTCTGGCTCTATTTCCTGCGCTGCTTTGAAGACCTGTTTTACGTCATCTGGAACTCCGTCAATATGCTGCACAGAACCCGTTCTTGCGACCTCATGCTCAATGTCATCACTCCAGAAGCCTCTCTCTACAGCTACCTTCTCGAATAAAGGACTCACCTCACTGAGATGGATTCCCTCTGCAAGCATTCGACTGTGGGCTATCGCGAACAGGGGCTCAATGCCGCTACTTGTCTGTGCGATTAGACTGATACTGCCTGTTGGTGCTACAGTAATCAAGGCTGCATTTCGTTTCCACTTGTTGCGTTTCTTCAAGAGGGCGAAGTTTTCGAAATTGCCCCTAATCTTAGCCAGCTCATTCGATGCTCGCTCAGCCTTCTGTCGAATGAACGACATGACCTCTTCTGCTTTCTCGAGTCCTTTCACTGAGTCGTACGCGATTCCCAACTTGATGAGAAGCTCAGCAAATCCCATGATTCCTAGTCCAATTTTCCTATTGGTCTTAGTAACCTCTTCAATTTCTTTCACCGGGTAGACGTTCAGATCTATTATGTTGTCTAGGAATCGGACAGCGAGTCTTACCACCTCTTCAAGCCTTGACCAATTGATCTCACCATCTTTAACTATTCTCGAGAGGTTTATGCTTCCTAAAACACAGGACTCGTAGGGCAGCAATGGTTGTTCGCCGCATGGATTAGTTGACTCAACCAGTTCTCCATTCAGTGGATGTTCATCATTGATTCGGTCAATGAAGATCAGACCAGGGTCCCCGGTACTCCATGCATTATGCACAATGGCATCGAAAATGACTCTTGCACTGATACTCTGTACTGTCTCACCACTATGAGGGGCAATCAAATCAATCTCTTTGTCTTGTTTTAGGGCATCAAGGAACGGTTTTGTAAGAGCTATTGAAATGTTGAAGTTCCTGAAGGATTGTTTGTCGGACTTGCACGCAATGAACTCCATGATGTCCGGATGGTCACAACGGAGGATTGCCATGTTTGCACCTCTTCTGCGCCCTCCCTGCTTGATGATTTCCGTGGCTGTGTCATATACCTTCATGAATGAGATTGGACCACTCGCTACTCCTCCTGTAGTACCTACTGTGGAACCTACCGGTCGTAGTCTAGAGAATGAGAATCCCGTGCCTCCACCCGATTTCTGAACAATAGCCATGTTCTGGAGCGATGTAAATATAGAAGTCATATTATCTTCGATTGGAAGGACAAAACATGCGCTACACTGACCAATCTCAGTGCCTGCATTGAATAGAGTGGGACTATTTGGCAGAAACTCAAGATTGGCCATCATGTAATAGAAGAGGTCGTCATACTCCTCAACATCCACACTCTCGTCATACTTTTTCTCTATACTGGCTACTGCTCCTGATACTCTACGAAACATCTGCGATGGAGTTTCAGTTGGATCACCTTCCTCATCCTTCAGGAGGTATCTTGATAGTACAGTGGCTGCATTTGGACCAAACTTGAGGTCGTCTACAACCCCCATCATCTGGAGAATCTTACGCGCCTCATTGTGCTTCTCTCGATATTTCATGTATCTCCGAGCAATCTCTGTAAAACCTCGCAGCATGAGGGTGTCTTCAACGATGTCCTGTATCTCTTCAATATGAATGACATCTCGTTCCTGCTCATGAATGATCTGAACGACTTCCTTAGTCAAACCTCTTACTGGCCCTGTATCTGCATTGATTGATTCGAAAGCCTTTGTAATAGCAGCCTCAATCTTTGAATCATCAAAATCCACTATTCTTTTGTCTCGTTTCTCAACTTTCAACGTAGTTTCTCCTCACCGGCGGATTCTCTCTCACAAGTTGAACTGACTATACTCCTATAAGCCCCCCTTCTATATTTGACTTTACTAATGAGACTATGGAGCGTTCATCCGAAGTATCTTGACACTAAGGGCTTAGTGGCCCTATGGAGAGAATCTCTGCTTGCTCAGAAGGTCCTTCAAGGAAATACTAAGGGATATAGACATCACCCTCAACTTGATAGATTCAAGAACACAGAGAATCCGATCGCATCAATTGGCATGTACTTGTATCATGTCTACCTAGAAAGTAAAGAGAGAGGCTACAATTTCCAGTTTTCAAAGATTATAACCATAGAAGATGTTCCTAGAATTGGAATCTCTGATGAATTACTAAAATCTGAATTCCAACACCTTCTAAGTAAATTACAATCACGTGACAACGAGAGATACAAACAATATGTCTTGCTTGAAGAAATTGTCCCTCATCCCTGTTTTGAAGTATCTTATATTGAGTAAGTACCCCTCAATTCATTCTGCACATGTGGCTCGAACAAAGTAAACAGGATCTGCTTCCGAGTACTTGAAACCCATATTCTCGTATAGGTGCTGACCTGGAGTGTTATCTGCATAATAATGCAGAATTGCTAGTTCTGATCTCTCAAGAACATCTTCAACAACCGCTTTGAGGCATGCGGCGGCATACCCCTTTCTTCTGTGTTCAGGATGCGTGGCGATGTTTCCTATCTCAGTACCAAAAGGAGTGACATAGTGGACTCCTGCTACAGAGGTTATTTTTCCGTCATCCTCTACAATTCCATAGAATGGTCCCAAGTTCATTGCGTTTGGAGTCCATGCTGGGGTTCCACTGAGTCGGTATAATTCCTTGAGCTGTGCAGCGTCCTCCATCGACAGTCTGACTGGCTTCGCCTTGCAATCACATTGAAGCTGCGTGGTTCTGTCCGCAATCATCTGTCTTTCTTCAATTGGTTTTAGAATTACACATGCCTTGCCAAATTGATCAAGCTGTTCTTTTGTACAAATAGCGACGAATTCTTTTCCCACTAACCTCTCTGAATAATCTGCCATTACCTTTTGTAGTGACTCCACATTCCTACACCAGAATGCTGTTGCTAAGAAGTCCAAATCACTATAGAGTGAGAAGACAGCATCAATTCTACCATCTTCCATCAATACCCTAACATCACACCATTCTTTGAGCTGAGTACAATCAGCAATCAACACAATATTGGACAGTGAATCCTCCGCAAGAATACTGAGTACAACATCAACTAGGTCCTCAGTGAGTGGTCGAATCTGGTGCACCATAGCACGGTTATACAACCTTCTCCTTTTATCAGTGATTGTCGAGTCCTGAGATAGGTGTGAGAATTGAACTTCGAGGTTAAACAGATTGGTGTGATTAGAACACCCTTCAAATCCAATGATAAAATCCCAATCCAAGCAAGCAAATCTGACATAACTGGTGAAGCTGAGGTGTTCCCAGACTATTCTGAGGGACTTGACTCATTGGATGGTTTCTCTCACGTCATCCTGTTGTACTGGTTTCATAAATCACAATCCCCCAAACTAATGGTCACACCATTTCTGGATACGAAGAAACGAGGTCTTTTCTCTACGCGCGCACCATCACGACCCAATCCTATAGGCTTCTCCATTGTCAAGATAATGCAAATCAAAGGAAATTCTGTGAAGTTTAAAGGGGCTGACATGTTGGATGATACCCCACTTCTCGACATCAAGCCCTTTGTACCTGAGTTTGACAACAGATTTGATGCCATCTCTGGATGGCTTACTGATTCGCTACACGCCAAAAATGACGATTATCTCGGTGATAATAGATTTCTGAGTTGAGAATATTGCGTCAGAGGCCTTCTTTTTATCATCCGTACATCAATGAAATATCAAGGAAGTTAATGAGCTGTGAATGGACACAGAGGAAGTGCAATTTTTCTACTCTGCATTTTATTCATTGTGTCATTTCCAACAATCAACATCACTGATTCAAGCTCTGAGAACAATTGGGTTAGAGAAAGACTTCAAACAATCATAGCAATTGATTCACCAATCAATTATACTGAAGACTGGAGCCAAGCATGCAGCTCAGTTATTGTAACCGGGAATGCTACGAAAGATGGTCATGCAATTCTGATGAAGAATAGGGATTGGCCCTACGAACGAGTAAATATTCCCTATTATGTACCTTCGACTGATAACACCTATGCGTTCGTTGGTGTCAATACCAATACAATGGGGATTAATGAAAAGGGTCTAGCTGTGATGAACACGTACTTACCAGAATTAGCCGGGCTAGAACCAATAGAAGGGAATCTCATACTGAACCAGAAAATCTTGGAAGGTTATGAGTCTGTATCGGAGGTGGCTCGCGCTTTGAATGATAACCGCGCTGCGATTGGTCCTGTGTTACGATCTAGTTCTGGAGATGTTGCTACTTGCATTGGTATAATCGACCGGTTTGGTGCTGGAGCATTCTTTGAGGTCAGCAATACAAGGGCGTACGTACAATATGTTGTAGATGGGTATGACACCCGTGCAAATCATCCTCGGATATTTCCACCCTACGCAAGTGGACCCAGTGGTAGAGATCAATATCTTCTAGATGCACTTGACGAAGTATACGAAAAGAATGGCTGCATCTCATGGAAAGATGTAATGCAGAATGTGTCTCGATATATTCATCACAAAGAACTTGGGTCTACTAACTTTTCTATCGATGGCGAGGCATGTAATCCAAACACGGTTGCAACAATGGTCGCTGTTAGTGGAGACTCAAGATATGATGGGAAGTTGAATTGTATGTGGACTGCATGCGGATCTAATCCCATAGTAGGTGTATTTGTGCCTACAATGGTATGTGTCGAGAGCATACCTGCTAGTATTGCAAGTCTATCTGGCTATACATTTAGAAAGTATATTTCTGCTCAGACCCAACTTTATCCAGCAGATCCTATACTACTCAATCCCGAAAGAGTAAGAGAAGTTCAAAAGTTTGCATTCTTTGCTGAAGATTATACAATTGCCGAGTATGATCGATTGATGTCATCAGTGCCTGAGGGGCTTTCAGACTACCAAATCAAGTTGACAATCAGTGCTTTCATTGAGGGGCTGGGTGACTATGCTTCGGAGATATTCATTGAGGAAACAACAGATGTTGAAGTTCCACCATTAGTAAACTTTCCAACTCCTATATCAACCACCACAACCACCCAAAGCGTCACATCACCAACAAGTTCTACGTCCCCTAGCTCAATTATTGATAGTCCAACAAATCCATTATCTACTGCATCTGAATCTTTGATTGATGATCAAATCATGGCATTGGCAATCGGTATTGGTTCAGGGTTTGCTCTTGTAATGATTGCTGCGCTCATGAAACGTAGATTCACTTAGAATGTATATGACGATATCACCAATCGTCATCATCGTCCCACTCGTCGTCCCCCCAATCCTCTTCTTCCCAGAGAAGATCATTTTCTTCCATTCTTTCACCTCAGCGACAAGCCATCCGATATAACGGAGTGCAATGGAGCTTTAATTGATTTCTGATTAAAAGACATCCAAATCGTGACCTGATACAATCTCTCCATTATAC
>MEHG01000122.1 GCA_001940705.1 Candidatus Thorarchaeota archaeon AB_25 | reverse complement strand
CTCTAAGACCCTTGGTGAGTGGGCTCAGAGGATTATAGGGTATCTGTTCAATGTCGTTGGCGATCTTGGCATACCCCTATTGACTGCTTCTGATAAAGAGATTCGCGAGCTTCTTGTTGAGGGGTTGGAGTTTCTACTTGCACGAGATAATAGAGAACGATTCCTCAAGACCTTTGATGATATGACGAGTCTCATAGAAGCCCAGGGTTATGCCCCAGGAATAAGACACAGAGGTTCAGACTATGTTCCGTTCTTCTACGAATGTCCTGAGCCGGGATGCAACAACAGCCGAACTGAACTCCACTACGAGGATCGTGGGGGTACTGCTGTCCTGACAGGAAGGTGTCCATCCTGTTCAGAAACAATCGAGATTGAAACTCCTGCGGATAGTCCATACCTTGGAGATATTGCCACTCAGATGTCACCACGTGTAGACTCAAGACAGATCTTGATTGACACACTCATACCAACAGTGGCACATGTTGGTGGTCCTGGTGAAGCAGCGTATTACGCACAGGTGATCCCATCTGCGAGAGCAATGGAGATACCATTCCCGTTATTTGTGAAATACCCACGAGTCTACTTCAACACACCATGGAATGAGCAACTCGCCAAGAGTCTTGAGAGTGTAGGTTTTGAGGTCCTTCATCGTAAGGATATGTTCAGTCTCATGGGTAAGATTGCAAAGTCCAGAAGGAAGGAACAGTTTGATGAGATGAACGAACATCTTCTTGATTTGAACCAGCTAATTCTTGGTACTCATTCAGCGCTGAATGAAAGTCTTAAAGAAACCTCAAACAAAATCTCAGGATCTACAGGAAAGCCTCCTGAGATACTCCAACTTCAGAAATTGGATATAGAACGATATCTGTCATGGGTCTTTGGCCAGTATGCAGAGAACAAGCTGGGACAGGAATCTTCGTGGGCGTGGATAGAGTGGGCGATAAACTCAGGATTCTCAGACCTGTTCGGACCCTATGAGAGAGCCTATGTTGGACCTATGAAAAACGGCGCTACAGTGTTTGTGAACTTCTCAGTCTGACTCTATCCGAGTTCCTTTGATAGGAGATTGCCTAGACGCGTAATCCCCTCTGAGATTATATCTGGGGGTGCATAGGAGAATCCAATTCGCATTGTGTTATTTTCTGGAAGGCTCTCTCGAACGTCTTTGTTGTCCTTTGTCAGTCTATGTCCAGACTGTGGATAGAACGGCGTTCCTGGAACGTAGATTATTTCATTTGGAATTCCAACTCGTTGTAGGAACTCTCGTGCATCGAACTTCTTGTCCTCACTCTGCCACCAAATGAAGAACCCTCCAGTGGGATCCGTCCGCACACCAGCGGGGAACGCTTCATCAATTGCCTTAGCCATGGCTTCGTAACGTTCTTTGTATTTAGGTACACCAACGCGCATAGCTTCATCGATATGATTTTTGTAGTACTCATCAAGAATACGCTGTACCAATGAAGTTGTACAGAGATCGAGGTAACCCTTGACCTTGAGAACCTGTTCTTTCACATTTGATGGAAGAATAGAGTATCCAACTCGTAGGACAGCCGCTTCCTTACTACTAGTTCCAAGGTATGCAATACGACTATTTTCTTTGTCTAGCGTCTTGATAGGTTTGGATTTCTTCTTGAACTGAATCTCAGCGTACGCTGAGTCTTCAATGAGCAGTATGTCATTTTCTTCAGCAATATCAAAGAGTGCCTGTCGTCGCTTGAATGGAAGTGTTGTGCCTTTTGGATTGTCTGAGTCTGGAACTACATAGATTATGTCCGGACACTTCCCAAACTTCTTTTTCGAAACTTCGACAGCATGTTCTACTTCCTCAGGAATGATGCCGTCAAGGTCTGTGGGAATTGTAATGACTCGAGCACCAAGTTTCTCTGCAGGACCTAAAAATCCAAGATACGCAGGAGAGGGTGTGATTATCACATCGCCAGGATCAATCAAGGTATCAAGAAGAGCATAGAGCGCCTGCTGAGACCCATTTGTGATTGTAACATTATCCCATTGGGTTTCACAATCAATAGGAATCCCCCTAACATCATGGAGTCTTTTGGCAAGTGTTTTCAAGAACCAGGACTCGCCACCAGTTGGACCGTAGTTCAAGTCTTCCAGAGCTAGCTTCGGATTCTCCTTGTACCTGACACTGAGGTCTGCCATGATATCTGCGAAGATATCAGTGGGTATGATACCAGGTTTTCCACCAGCATAGTAGTACTTGACCTTGTATTTTAGGAGAGCCCTTATCTGAGATTCTTCGATAAAACGAGTCCAGGTAGCAAAGCTATAGCCATTGCCTATTGTGTTTGCCATAATGCACCCACTCCGGAGGACCCCGGCGGATCCTCAGGTTATGAAGCATGCACACTTCTGTACATGAACATCGTGAACTGTCCTTTATCCTTTTCCACCAGTGCAATGGTTTTGTTGTTCCCTTCTGAACTGTGATGTACACAAATGGACGTCCATAATGTGCATTTACACAGACTATAGACTAGCGCATCTCTGCTGCAATTGATGCAGCTGCGGCCGCGGGGTCATCTGCATCCACTATGGAACGGGCTACAATAACAAAGTCAGCACCAGCGTCAATGGCGGTCCGGGCACTTCCACCCTGAGCACCAACGCCGGGACTTATGATTGGAATCTCAGTCCCGAGGACTCCTCTGACCTCTGTGATTATCTCTGGATGTGTGGCTCCAACTATAACCCCATCAGTGTCCCACTTCCTTGCTGTTCGAGCAAAATGATGGTAGAAGGGTTCAGCCTTCTTCTTTCCATCAGGGGACACAAAGAGTCCGTATCCCTCCTTAGCCCCAGGATGCGACATGTAACATAGCGTGATTATTCCTTTCTTTCGGAGTACTGCCATCTCAAAGACACTACTTAATCCACCCTCCATACCAACGAGGGGGTTCACGATGAGAGCATCAAATCCTGCATCAAAATAGTACTTGGCAATGTGTTTGTTTGTGTTTCCAATGTCATTCAGCTTGATGTCTGCGATGACAGTTATTCCTGCATCATGGATAGCATCCACGATTCGCGGAATTCCATCGAACAGACCGACAGGTAGAACCAGTTGACGATTAATCTTGAAGGCAACAGCATGTTCAGCTGTTTCGGATATAATTCGAAGAGCTTCCTTCTCTAGTCGGTCCCCCTCTGCTTTCACAGCAGGTCCATCTTTCCCAGCCATGTCGGCTGTCAGATCAAGACCAATAATCAGTTTACTCTTCCTCACAAAACTTGATGCAGTAATTTTCCTCTTGTACACGCGACCCACACCTATTCCACAGTAATTCCTACATGCTCCAGTGGAATGGATACACACACTATACTCTTCCAAATAAATCTCGTGTACACTTATATCGTATCAAGAATAGGGAGGGTTGGAGAGGTCGCCGTGAGTCCTGATGTATTATCCACACGTCTCGCAGTTGTCATACTTGCCGTAATTGGACCTATCTACTTCTTCCTGCTGATGTTCTTCATCCCGCAGATGGCACCATTTGGAGATGAATTGTTAGATTTGCTCTTTCATCATGTCGCGGTTCCAATCGTCTTCACTGCACCATGGCTCGGACTCATCTATTACCAACGTTATAGGTTAGCAAACACGGTCTACATCATGGATGACACTATCTCAAGTGTTCCACTCAGATGGCGTGTGTTCTATGGTATCAACGCGGCCTTCGTGCTGATGCTGTTTGTACTCCCAATGACAACTCCACCCCTAGCTATTATCCTCGGACTCTATGTCGCAGGAACAGTGTTCTTCAGGATTGGTGTGGGAAAGTTTGGAGGGGGAAAACCTGGAGCGGCACTTGCTGTCCTCGGAGCACTTGCACTATGTGTTCTCCCTACGTTCGTTATGCTTGAGTTCCTTCCAAGTTACATAGAGGTGTGGCAAATAATCCTAGCAACTTGGGAGACCTTCTGGTGGAAGGTCGTGTATGGATTTGCCCAGTGTTTGGTCAACGCGCTCAGTTTTGGCGCTCCGATCTACTTCATATACTTTGGAGCATCGGAATATGACAAGGGTCTATACGGTGAGGTCTACACGAAGACACCAACAAAGTGGATTCGGATAGGGGAGTTCATTCTGTTCTTTGTGTTTCTGATCCTGTATCTCCCACCAATCCCAACACCCTTAGGCACAATTCCATTCCTGGATCAATCGATTATATTCACGAGTTTCATCAATTGGGTTTCATTGTCCATAGTAGCAATCATGTACATCGTGAAGTTCGCACTCAAGGTGAGCAATGACACAACAATCGGTGGAGCTTCAAACCTCTTTGTGATAGGTCTCTTTCTGGTGGTTGAGCTCTTCTACAAGACAAATCTCTTGCTCATCACCGCAATCATCTGGCTCGCATTCTTGATCTATGGAGTTCTCTCGGCTGTGAGTTTTCTCAGGGCATCATCTCGCGAGATTTACTGACACCATAAGGATAGTCTAACACAATCCGCCCGTAAACATCACTCAACAAATCAAGTCCATCTGATTTGTGTATGTGTCCTATTCTACTATCCAGAATCATCTGTTCAAATATTGGTCGTAAATAGTCATCAAGCTCCTCAAGCGTTTTTAGGAATACCCTCGTTGTGGAGTATTCAGATTGCTGAAATATTTCCACTCCTGCGAGTGTTTGTTTTGAAAAAACACAAAGGCTCTCCACGAATAATAGAGCTTGTCGAATCTGTTCCCATCCGATCAGAGCTTTCAACAATGAAAGCTCCCTCTCCATGACGCTCTGTAGAAGGAAGTAGAAAACCATCTAAATCGGAACAACTACTTCCACTTCTCGGTCTTTCACAACAAAAGCCACATGGCACCTTGGACAGACCACTACCATCTCACCAGCGGCAAGATCCTGCTTACCTGCTCTCCGGAGGGTCTTCCATTGGGCACCGCTCTTCAGTTTGATTGTTTCGCACAACTTGTACACCGAAAGTATGTGCGGATGGATACTGAAAAGCACCTATGCATTGAATAGCAGTACAGACCAACATATGCCAGTATTAAGTTTAAAGTGTGAGTCTAGGTTTCATATCCTGAAGAATCAAACAATTGTGTGAGTATTGTATTCTCCATGGTAGCGGCAAAAGATGGTATCAAAATGCAAGTAACTATTCCACATCATTGGCCACGAGTGAGTTTGTCAGAGAATTCTGTGATTCGTACTTTGGACGTGATATCAAACCTCATTCATTGAAGATCGATACTCTATCTGAGATCAAGTCGGGTGAGACCTTCGAGTTAGAGCAGATTTTGAAGTTTTCAAACTAAGAATTACAGATCCAGAATCTCAAGCTTTCCTGCGAGCTTGATGATGGGTAGATGGACTGTCATAGGTTCTGAGCCTTCAAGATTGTCAACCCAGTCAAGAGCTTCTTTTGGTCGAGCTTTATAGGCCAAAAAACTACCCTCGGGAGGACCATCGCCTTCAGCGTGAACCCAGAGAGGCATCCCATAATATTGGTAGTAGCCATGGTTGGAGATCAATGTTCCATAGATGTGCTTACCATTGTGCTCGAAGTACAACATACTTGCTGGTCGGTCCCTCTGTGACCATGATACAAGCATCCGAGCTAGATCTGTCATTGAGGCGATCTTAAGATTGACAGGTGGTTGAATATCTTCTCTGGTCATTTTCATGCACCGATGTGCCGTTTCCGGTTAGAGGCTTATAAAAACGAGCATTAGGTGCAAAATTGTCTATGACGGTAAAATACCTTTGATACGACCTGCAATCTTCGCAACTGTACTCTTATTTCCACCAATCACTACAATGGGAACTGAAACCATCTCCTCGCTGATTCCCACGGTGAATGCTGCTCTCAAACCATCCATTCTGAAGCACACAAAGGTGAAATCAGACTCATGAATGAGTTCATCCAGAGTCATTCCTGCAGATACTAGCCCTGAGGTCACATCCTCTATCAGTTCGAGTGGGTCAACACCATCTCGTTCCACTAGTAAGGTCTCTCTCACGTCTTTGTCTGAGGAGAAGAGAAACTCGTGTGAGGCACGGCTATAGAGAACTTGTCTAGTCATGGCTTTCCCGAGCAATAATGCAGAAAGTGGACCGAATCGGCGTATGCGAATCTGATCCACATCAAGTTCGGTGATTGGGACTCGTTCGAGCACCCATTCCAGATCGGTTGATTTCGGAGCAGGAGGGGGTTCCTCAACCCGAGGTGCAGGCTCATCAGTGATGTCATATTCCTGCTTCTCCTGGTCGAAGAGTGTCTTGATGTAGTCTTTCATCCACCCATCGAGAACTTTCCAGTCCTCCTTACTGAGCTTCAGTGGTGGTCTTGGGACCTCTGGGAGGTCTTGAACAATGTCCTCCTCTACCACAACCTCAGGTTCTGGTTCCACAACAGCTGCTTCTGGTTCTTCTTCTATATCCTCTGGAATCAAGAGACGTACAGCTTCAAACAACCCAGAGAGCCTATCTGTCCCACCATGCTGTGAGAGTCGAGGTCGCACCTGCATGATGAATCCACGCTTGTTCTCCGTGCTCTGGTCAAAGGCAAGAGCCACTCCACGTGGTAAACTGCTAATGAACACCTTGTCACGAAACTGTTCGGGCATCACAGCTGGTGCTCGTTGCTGGAGCGCCCTGATGTCATTATCATGTGACAGTGAGTGTGAGAGGATGATGTCAGCCTGAGATATCGCGTCGTCCGAGACTGCAGAGGGTTGCTGCGTACAGAGGACTAGACTACAACCAAATCTACGACCCAATTTTGCATATCCTATGATTGCGTCCTTTGCAGGAGTATTACCAGACCTAGGAACCAGTGTGTGAGCCTCATCAATGATCAGCCAGGTCGGGGGTAGTTCCTCACGAGCACTTGTTCCCTCATCTGTCCATGCCATCCTGTAAGTCAGAACCTGACGACAGAGCATGTTTGTCAGAATAGCCAATACAGCCTCCGCATCAGATCCAAGAGGTGCGACATCTATGACTGTTATCTGTCCTGCAACTGCGAGGTCCTGTGCACTTGTTCCACCAGGATGGAACACACCCAGTCTGTCGGCCCGTTTCAGTCTCTGAATCAGAGCTGTCCTTGTGGATGGTTTGTAGAGCTCGTTGATAGATGGGTTGACCTCGATACATCGAATCATATCCTTGATGCTGAAATCACGTTTGAGAGTCATTTTTTCTCCTGAGTCCAGTGTGTATCCCTTTCGAACACTGTCCAAGGTTTCTCCAATGAGGTTCTCCATTGTGGTGCTTAGAGACCCTCCTTTTTCAAGCACATAGCCCCAGTCTGAAACTGTTAGCTCCCGAGGTCCAATAGACAACGGGAACAACCGGGCTTTCTTCTTGACTTCATCTGGGAGTCCTACATAGGTTCTACGGGGAATGTAGACTGCAACTTGGAACCCCTTAGATTCAAGGTTCCATTTCTTCAGAAGGTCAGCCTGTTCATCATTCGGATCTACCATCTGTCTGAACACATCAACAGTGTCCACAACAACTGCAGCAACCTGGATCTCCTTGCGTTCCATCGCTAGTGCGAGTTCCTCGGCAATGATTCCTAATGTGTAGCTCTTTCCGGAGCCTCTCTTGCCAGCAACAAACATCACATGTGGACTCATCAGGTCCAAGTTGACAGGCATTCCCATCAACGATGTAAGAATGTCATCGGAGGCTTCTGCAACTCCCCCAATGGTCCCAAGACCTCCTGTGTAGTACTTTCGGTGGAAAGAATCTGATCGACCAAGAACGACTCCAACAC
>MEHG01000121.1 GCA_001940705.1 Candidatus Thorarchaeota archaeon AB_25 | reverse complement strand
CTTCCAAGCATACGGCTCCTTCATCACTGCCAAGATCAAATGCCTTTGAGTTGGCATCAACTGTCTTTGGTGGGACCAAAGCAAGAACAGCTTTTCGGACCTCTTCAGCTGGGATTGGGAACTCTTCACACGCAGCTGTTGCGCCTATGAGTACTGAATTCTCAGTTCGTGCGTTACCGGCTTGAATTGCTAGATTAAGCGAATCCAGGAGGATAACTCGGTTTGTGACTTCCTTCAATTTCTTGACAATGTCTTCAACTGTCAGGTACTTGTACTTCTTGTCTTTGTCAAGAGCCACCCTCTCAGTTTCAGTGACTGACGGCATAATTCGGTTACTCATGATTACTACGCCGCCTTCCTTGAGATATTCGATGTACCTCAACGCTTCACTGGCTTCCATAGCGATCATCATGTCAGCCTTACCATAGGGAATGAGAGGTGAGATAGGTTCGCCTATCCTGAAGTGTACATAGATAGAACCCTGTCGTTGCGAGAGACCATGTTGTTCTCCAGTCATTACCTTCAGACCTGTATCTACAGCTGCTTTTCCTAGGACGGCTGAAAGGAGCATGAGACCTTGTCCACCAACTCCGGCGAACATGATATTGAATGTGCTACTAGACTTGCTCATTTCTTAACCTCCATGTGTTGAGGGGCATCAACAGGACATACCTCTCTGCACTCAAGACATCCATCGCAGAGGTCTCTCTGGATGACCATCTTTGCATCAGACTCATCCACCGTGATTGCTGGACAGTAGAACTCCTTCACGCAGGCATAGATTCCCCTGCATGTGTCTTTGACATTCTCACTCGGAATTATCTTCTCACCGCGCTTCTTCTTCTCACGGTCTCCGTAGAGGGCACACTCGCGACGTGAGATGATGACTGAGAAACCATCAGCCTCAATTGCCTCTTTGATGGTATCAATACAATCACGGGTCTCGTAGGGATCCATTATCACAATCTTATCTGCACCAAGCGCCTCGAACATCTTCTCCATGTTGATCTTTCTAGCTGGAGTGCCACCTGCATCAAACGGTGAGTTGGGGTTGAACTGTTGTCCCGTCATTGCGGTGACTGAGTTATCCAGCACAAAAAGTGTGACGTTGGAGTTATGGTGAATGAGGTTGACGATTCCAGGTAGAGCTGCATGATATAGTGTACTGTCTCCCACCATTGCTATTACCTTGTCCTCAAGCGCCATCTCCATACCAGCAGATATCCCAAGAGAGGCTCCCATTGCTAGCATAGAGTCAGAGAACTCGTTTGGAGGTAGGAATGCCATTGAGTAGCACCCAATGTCGTTATTGAACACAATGTTGTCACGAATCTTTAACTGCTGCAACGCCTGTCGGAACGCCCAAAGAGTTCCTCGGTGTGGGCAGCCAGGACAGAAGATTGGGGGTCTCTCAGGAAGAATTTCTTTGAGTTTCCGAGCTTTTTGCAATACTGCATCATAGTCCATGCTCACTTTCTTGTCTATTACTTCAGCAAGGACCTTCTCTACGATAGGCACATTATACTCGAGCATCTCTGAAAAATGTCCACTCTTCTTTCCAACGATGTTGAGCTTCGGATTCGCTGTCTTTGCGAGGGCTGCGATTCGAGTTTCAAGATAGGGTGTCAGTTCCTCAACAACGATGAGCGTTGACAAGGATTTGATGAACTCGGTGAGATTCTTTTCTGGCAGGGGGAACAGTGTTCCCAACTTGAATACGGGGAGTTCGATGTCAAGATTCTGCATCGCTTCCTTTGTATGAAGGAAACAGACCCCTGCAGTGAGTATCCCTACATTGCCGCTACCTGGTACAACTCTGTTGAATTCAGTCTTTTCAAAGTCCTTCTTGATAGCTTCAGTCTTTTCTAGCAGCTTAGCTTTCAGAGCTCGAGCAACAGGTCCAACCGTGAAATACTGACCCTTGACGTCTGACCACTTGTTCTTCTTGAATGGTGTTCTATCCAATTTTCCTAGGTCAACCATCCCTCTCTGATGATTTACCCGAGTCGTAGTTCTGAGAATCACTAGGGTCTTGTGTTTCTCAGAAACCTCGAATGCCCATTTAGTCATATCAAGTGCTTCTTGTGCAGTGGATGGTTCTAACATGGGGACATAAGCTGCCTCACCAAAGTATCGTCCGTCTTGTTCAGATTGTGATGAGTGAGCATAAGGATCATCGGCAATCAAGCAGACGCATCCAGCATTGAGACCGGTATAGCCAATTGAGAACATTGAGTCACTAGCAACGTTCATTCCAACACTCTTCATTGAGGTGAAGGAACGCATCCCTGCCATCGAAGCACCAGCAACTGTTTCCAGGGCTACTTTCTCATTGGCTGCTATGTGCATTCTAAAGTTGTCAAAATGCTCCAAGACCTCACCAAATGTGTCTAGAATTTCCGAGGTTGGTGAGCCTGGATAGAATGCCACAATCTTCACATCAGCCTCCAGTGCTCCTCTCACCACTGCTTCATTTGCAAGCATTAGGGCAGGACCACTGTCAGTTCGCTTGACATCTTCTACTGTCATATGCAACTTCTCTCTCCGACTTCATATAATGATGCAAGCGACTGTTTTTTTCCAACATAAGCATTGGCTTAGAGCAGTTCCATTTCGCCATTACTTACGACAACTTTCGACGAATTAACCTCTCGAAATTGATTTTCGTGCAAAATTATGGGACCAGATGTCCGAGGTAACGCGCTATATATTAGAATAGAAGCTTATCCACCAGGACTGCCCTTCCAAGGAGAGTCCTTCCACATGACATCCCAGATTAAATCCTCAGTAAGAGTTTCAGGTTCAATTACTGCTTTGTGTAGTTCCTTCAAGAGAGCATGATGACGGAACTCATCCTCACGAATCATCAATGCTATAGTCTTCACCTGCTCATTATCACTCTTCTCTGCAAGCTCACCATAGGTTTCAACAGCTTGCTCTTCCATCTTTATGTGGGCTTCAATTCCCTTAGCAATCTTATCCCGTTCCTGCTCACTGATGAAAGGGGTTGGACCTTCGACTGCTTTTCTCAGGGACTTGAGCAACGCAGCATGTTTCTTAGAGTCCGTTGAAATCGCCAATAGGAGGTCTTTGACAAAGGCGTTGCCCAGCTGTGCAACATTCTCCTCCACTATTTTCACAATCTTCAATTCAAGATCGATTTGTTTGTCGATGAATGCTAGAGTCTCTTCCTTGTTCATGTCTGGTTCACTCCAGATTTCTACAGAGCATTGGGGCTGTCGTCTACTTAAGGGTGTTCACAAATGGATACTTCACAATTTATATCTGTAAAAGGACCAAGCAGTTTAGAGTTCGAATTTGGATATAGGAAGTAATTCAGACATGGCCAAGGCAGTTGTATACACCGCGCCAAAATGCCCGCACTCAGCGAAGGTGAAGGAATTCCTCTCAAGCATTAACATTGAGATTGAGGAGATATGCATTCTCACAAATCCTGAAACCCTTCAAGAACTTCAGGACTTGAGCGGTCAGATGGCAATACCCGTGACAAAACTCAATGGAGATTTCTTCGTCGGGTTTGATCGAAGGACTGAACGTCGACTCAAACGAAAACTAGGAGTGTGACAATTTGTACGATCTTGTGGTAATTGGTTCTGGAGTGACTGGATATGGGGCGGCAATGTATGCAGCCCGACTAGACCTCAGGGTTGCTGTTATTGGTAACGTCGAGGGAGGAACTATCACACTCACTGATGACGTAGCGAACTATCCTGGATATGTACAACTCACAGGTCAGGAGCTCGCTGACAAACTAAAGGAGCATGCCTTGGATTATCCGGTGTTCATTGAAACTGGGATGGTGGTTGACATCTTCAAATCAAAGGAGAACTACTTCTACGTAGTCACAGAGAACAAAACTTTCTTGGCAAAATCAGTCCTCTTTGCCACAGGAATGAAAGAAAGGGAGCTTGAAGTCCCAGGTCATGACGAGCTAAAGAACAAAGGTGTTAGCTACTGCGCTCTTTGTGATGCTCCGCTCTACAAGGACAAGGTCGTTGGTGTTGTAGGAGGAAGCGATAGTGCAGTCAAAGAGGCATTGCTTTTGGCAAAATACTGTCCCAAGGTGTATATCATCTACCGTCGGGAAAAGATCCGACCTGAGCCAGTTAATGCCCGTCGTGTTGAAAGAGAGCCCAAGATTGAGGTTATCACAGAAACAAATGTAACTGAAGTTCTTGGTGACCAGAAAGTCATTGGAGTTAAACTTGACAAGCCATATAATGGAAAAGATTCATTGACCCTTGATGGTGTATTCATAGCTATCGGAGGAATTCCTTATTCTGACATAGCAACGAAGCTTGGCGTTGAACTCAACGAGAAAGGCGAGATCAAGATTGACCGGTCAAGTCGCACGAATATCGATGGTGTTTACGCCGCAGGTGATGTAGTTGATAGCGAGTTCAAGCAGGCTATAACTGGGGTGGCTGAAGGTGTTCACGCTGCTTATCAAGCATACAAGTACGTGAATGAGAACGAGTTCATCTTCACATGTCAGGAAGAGTGAGTCGCACTATTCTGCCTTCAAAGCGATACGCCAAGGATAAAGTTCAGCATGAAATATGCCTGACTTGACAGCAGGATCATTTCTCATAATCTCGAGAGCTGCCTCTCTTGATTTTGCCTCTATCATCGTTAGCCCAATGAGCACTTCAGAGAATCTTCCAGCCATTGTGAGTGTTCCATCCTTGAGAAGACTCTGCAGGTACTTGAAATGTTCAGACACCTTCTCTTCAGTTCCTTCAGTACCGTAATCGTTGGCTGGTCTCAACATTATAACAAAAGATTGGGTTTCCATGACTTGTGACACCTGTTGCCTCTATAATGAGTTTTGGAAGTGTCAATTGTCAATAACTTCGAACAACTTCTCGACAAACATCTCTGCAGATGAGAGACCATCGATGATGGTGGTTTCATTGATGATAGTCTTGGGAACACCAAAAACACTATACTTAGTAGTTAATTCTTGAAACTCTAGCGACTCAATCATCTCAGAGGATATCAGGGGATTGAGTATAGATGCTTGATGAGCAAGTCGAGTCATGTCAGGACAATATGGACACTGTGGTGTGACAAAGACCTTGATGTTAATTGGTTTGTCAATCGATACGATGTCTTCAATTACATCTGGTGGTAATGGAGCTGTTCCTGTTGATACATCAATGATTGAACCGACCAACGCTCCAAACTCGTGACCTGCCGGTATTCCATAGAACTTGACATTATATTTGTCCTCTCCATGAAGAACGATTGCAGGGTGATGCTCGACGCCCCACTCTTTTGCTTCACCGGTATCAAGAGGTCCCTTATGCTCAACAATGGTGATCATGTCGCTCAATTCAGCGAGTTGCTCAACCATGTCCTTCACATCATTGCAGTACAAGCAGTCTCTCTCCTCTAGGAAGAGATGCACTTTTACATCATTAACAATCCCATTGAACAGTTCACGGACCTGTTCCCTGGTAGCATCATCCATTTCTACTACCATCTCTAATACATCCTGAATTTGCATCCGTAAGTATCAGTTATATTCGCTTTGATTTGGCACTGAAAAACTAGTGGAGGTTTGAGAGTCGGTCAGTATCATTATTTGCCTCAGTGGTTGGACTCTCAAGAATTTTGACAACAGCTTTTCCCTCACGTTTGATGATTTCGACCATCTCATTCTGAGAGCGGATTTTAAAACTCTCTCCTTCCTTCAGGTGGTCCATCACTCCACGACCGAGTGGTCCGTTGAGGTACTTCGTGTACATTTTCGCTATTTTAGCAATCTCTTGCTCCCTCGATGACATCGCAAGTCCTCTCTCTTGCGTGGCGACGCAATCTTCTCTAAGATTCCCCTTAATATAAATCTACCATGAGTGCGCGCGAAACGGGTATCAGACCCATTTCACCCTATTATCCTCAAGAAGTTCCTCGAGTGCCAATGGTAAATCATCTTCATCCTGCAAACTCTTGTCAGCTTGTAGTTCAGTCTCTTCACTAACGCCAAAATCTTCAAGTTCTGAGCAGTTGAACAATGGGGTGATGTCTAGTTTCACGAATTCATTTTCAACAGGGTGGTTGCTATAGAGATAGAGCTCAGTAAGTTCCTCGCAGTTTTCAAGTGGAGTGAGGTCAAGTTTTGTTAAGTTATTACCTGCAAGATCCAAACTTGAGAGGTGCTCAGCCTTTGCCAATGGACTTAGATCTAATCTTAAGAGACCGTTCATTGCTAGACCCAATCGTCGTAACTCTTTACATGGTGAAAGGGGAGTGAGGTCGATCTCTTCAATTGCATTTCCTCCCAAACGAAGTATTCGTAAATCTGGGCAGTTACTGAATGGTGAAAGATCAATGGATACAATCTGGTTGTGATGAAGGTAGACAAACTTCAGTTTGGTGCAGTTCGAGAGTGGTCCTAGGTCCACCTTAGTGAGCTTGTTGTACATCAAGTTCAATTGTAATAGTTTTGTGCAGCTCGATAGAGGTTGCAAGTCTATTGATTTTAGTTCATTATTCTCAATCTCAAGGGTCTCTAGGTTCGTACATCCTGCTAGTGGTTTGATGTCTATCTCGCCCAATCCATTATTGAAAAGCCTGAGCCTCTTGAGGGTCTGGAGGGAACTAAGGGGTTTCAAATTAACTGAGGCAAGTTGGTTAGTACCAAGGTTGATCTCTTCCAACATCTCACATTTTGCGAGGGGCTTTAGGTCGATAGACTTGAATTTATTCTTGAAGAGACCAAGTTTCTGAAGACCGGAACATGTGCTTAATGGTGAAAGATCGATTTCCTGAATCGCATTTCTGCCTAATTCAAGGACCTTTAGTTCAGGAAGTGCGACAACTGTTTCAAGATCAATTGAAGTAACGCCCTTTCGGGACAGATCAAGTGTAGAATCTTCTTCATCGACCTCATATTCGCGTGATTTACCTTCCTTATCGACATAGATGATTACAGGCTCTTCCACCTTTCTATATCCTCCAGTAATCTGAGAATGGAATCCTTCGAGTACATTAAGGTATTCAAGGTTACCGGAAGGCTCTACGCTGCAGTTCTTTTATTTCGAAAGATGTTAATGTTGGTTAGTTCGCCCTTTTCTTAGTGTTTCCTAATGTCAACCGAAATAGGAAGAGGATCAACTTCCAAGAAACAGCTTGCTAAATCAATAGCCGCAATCGTCTTTCTGTTACAATTCCTCTTCTTCATGTATAACTACAATTTCAATGGAATTCTGTTCCTCACTTGGTTAGGTTGGCTACTGCTCATACCTGGTTTCTTACTCGTCAGCTTGAAGAAACAAAATCTGATGAAGGTGGAAAACAACAAGACTCATCTTCGTAACTCTTTTTCAGACGGCTGGATTTTGATGAGCATTGCTTTTGCAATGATATCTCAATATTGGTTGAACATCCTGTTTATGACGATACAACTGCCTCTAGTAATATTCAGCGTCTATAATGTTGATTTCGAAGTAGAGGAATAGGTCTTACCTTTTCAACCTAATAACCAAGATAACCAGACACACCCCGACTACACCAATGACTGCGATGATGACAATCCATTGTTGCTGAGGTGACTCAGTGGGTGTCGGAGTCGTTGGACTCGATGTACTTGGAATCTCGGTGGGGTACTCTGTGTCTGTCTGAGGGTATCGATCAACACTTCCTGCATCTCCAAGTATTTCGTACTGAGAATGAGTGTGAGGATTGAAATCGTCCCATAGGTTTCCTATTGAGATACCATCGTCCCATTGGTTATCAAATCCATTGTCCAACGCATTCCCTAGAAGATTATGTTTCA
>MEHG01000120.1 GCA_001940705.1 Candidatus Thorarchaeota archaeon AB_25 | reverse complement strand
TGATATCAAAAAGATTGTCGAGAGGATAAGGAATATCGCTGATTTGCAGACATCCAGACAGCGGTAAATAGGGATTACGATTTCCTATCTATCTCCGACTGTAAGTAGGTAGTTTTCGCAAAGGTGTTCTTGTTTGCATGGTCATATGCTTCTCTAACACTCAGTTCTCTGAGATCATATCCAAACTTCTCACACGCCCAGTCGATCCAAGCCTCTCTGGCTTCACGGGCGATTATGCTTGCAGCCGCGACAGCAATCTCATCCTCTGCCTTAGGACGTTGCACAAGCTCAATCGTTCCGAGATCGAGTTTCCCCCTAAGACGTGCTTCAGTCTTAACACGAGCAAACTGGTCGACTACAATCTTGATGGGCTCATCACGTGTCCTAATTGTTTCATAGACCTCTGAAATCACCTTAGTATGAGCCCAAGCCAACATATCGTTCAGATTCTTTCCTTCTTTTCGAAACTCTTCAATCTGGGAGTTGAACGTCTCGGGAGAGATAAGTAACGATTCCACCTTGAGGGCGTTTCGCCGTACTGTCTTAGAAAGTTCTGATATTCGCACGACGGACATACTCTTACTGTCCATGACACCGAGCGCTCGCATCATTGCGGTTTGTTCCGGAGTCAGTGCCACTGCGGCGACAGTCATAGGTCCGAGCCACTCTCCCTTTCCAGCTTCATCAGACCCAATGACTAATGGAACGACAGTATTAGGGGTCATCTCCAAGATTGCATTCTGAACTGCAGCAGCCGAGTGAGGACCATTACTAACAATCTTGCCGCTGGTGTAACCGATGATTGCCTCTCCAGCAAACATAATTCGGAAGGCTTCGTACTCACTTTTCGTAGCAAGATCTGACGAATCTTTGGAATCGAGAAGTCTTCCGTGAAGATTTTCTATCTGGTCTGGGTCAACCTTGACTACGGTTGGTTTCAAAGACACCTCTCCAAACTATATCGTAGCGTCTGCGTATTATGTCTTAAGGTGCGCTTCTAGAATTCAAAAATCTTGGTACCGAGTTCCTTTGTTGAAGTATCAAATGATAAAACACCGTAGAATCCATTCATGACAGCTGGCATCACTACACATTTTGTGTTTCCTATCTTGAATTCATAGTGCTTGTGATAGTGACCAGACAGTGAAAGAGCAAGAGGATTTTCTTGAATGAACTCAGTTATTCCTTTGCTCCCAGTTGACACACCTATCGGAAATGCAGAAACAACACCAGACTCGTGAGGGGGAACATGTGAGAGCACAATCTGAATAGGAGAATCTTTGATCTGATCATAAGCAATGGAAAGAATCTCGTGTATCCTTTCCTCCGAGTGTTCAAAGGGGCTTGTATATACATCAAGAGTGGAGAAATCAGATTCGGACCAATCTTCAACCCTGAACTTTCCGTTCTCGTAAAAGATGCCGAATGCATTCAATGTGTCCATCGCACGATCGTCAGGTTTGATGCTTGATGTGTCTTCAGTCCTGTAAAACTCACGAATCTCAGATATTGTCTTCACAGTTTCTTGAACTCCACCCACTCCAAAGAAACCCATGTCTTCGATACTCCGGCCTTTGCAATGAAGATTGATTCCGAGGTTGTCAAGAAACTCACGTACTCTAGGGAGTGGTCCGTTACCTGGAATTCCGACCATCCAGCTGCTTGTTTCTTTGATTCTAGTGAGATTATCTATCGATTCTTGGGTGAACTTCCTGAAGGTCATCAGGTCTCCAAGGAAGATTACTCCATCCATCTCTCCTGCAAGGCGAAGCATCTTGCTCATGTGAACCCAAGTGTCGTGAATATCCGCCAAAACTAGGAATTCCACCTATTCTCACTCCCTGGTTCGTAGGTGAGAAACATCACCCAACAACACATTAACAAGACCATCATCAGTTTCGACTATAAGGGCTCCGTCTGCACCAATGTCTTTGGCAATCCCATCAGTCGTCTTCCCTTCTTCATGAATTCGAACTCGCACACCCAGAGTAGAACTCACTTCTCGCCACTCATCAAGAACTGCAGCAAAGGATGAGTCACGCTCCAAAATTTGAAGGAGCCTATCAATTTCATTTACAATGGAGCAGAGGAGATATTCAATCGAGGTCTCTCTTCCTATCTCATCGATAATTGATGTCGTTGGCCATTGAAGACCAGGTGGCATCTCTGAAATTGGACAGTTTTGATTAACACCAATCCCGATTACAAGTCCAACCGTTTCATCACCAATAGATAGTGCCTCACTAAGAATTCCAGCAATCTTACTCTCCCCTATCAACACATCATTGGGCCACTTCAATCGTACATTCTCGACACCAACTGCAGCAAGACTACGTGCGACTGCACAAGCACTAAGAAGCCCCAGAAGTGGAGCATTTTCAGTCCCTAAACGTGGTTTTAGAATTATGGAGAAATAGAGACCTCCGATTGGAGAGAGCCAGGGGCGGCCCTTTCTTCCACGACCTGCAGTCTGGCGTTTCGCAATCACAATGAGCCCTTCTTTTTCCTGTTGAAAGAAGAGTTTCTTTGCTTCTGTATTTGTAGATCCTACACTATCCAAGAATTTCACTCTAGGGTGGAGGACACTTGTCTTGAAGCAGTCAAAGCGAGTACTCAATCTGAATCACCAGATATTGTGATGATAGCTATTTGAACTCGCGGGAAATATACCTTTAGACCCAAATCCATGCAATCAGGAACCAGTAGTCATCTCTAATTGAGCACAATCACTAAGGCTAAATCGGGGAACTGATGATTCTAGTAGTATGAAGAATATCGACCTGCGCAGTGACACCATCACTCAGCCGACTGATGAGATGATTGAGGCCATTGTCAATGCCCATAATGCTGGAAGATTTGGCGATGATGTCATAGGTGAGGACGAGGTGGTAAATGAGCTCCAGGAGAAAGCAGCGAAGATACTTGGAAAGGAGGCGGCTCTTCTCGTCACATCTGGTACACAAGGCAATCTCATCTCACTTTTCGCTCAAACGAGGAGAGGGGATGAGATAGTAGTAGAGGACCGTTCACACACGTTCATGTTTGAAGCTGGTGCAATGGCATCTATAGGAGGTCTTTATCCAAAACCTGTGAAAGGTGAACGGGGATACATTCTACCAGAGACCCTCAAGTCAGTCATCAGTCCTGATGATGCTCATTATGCAAAGACATCGATGGTCGTTATAGAGAACACTCACAACTATGCAGGAGGCGCGGTCATCCGCCCAGAGCAGGTCAAAGCATTGGCTGCAATGGCTCATGACCACGGCCTCAAGGTGCACTGTGATGGAGCCAGACTTTTCAATGCAGCAATTGCATTGGACATTCCAGCGAAGAAATTGATTGAGGATGTTGATTCTGTACAAATCTGTCTGAGCAAGGGTCTCTCTGCTCCGGTTGGGTCAATAATAGCTGGAACTAAGGAGTTCATCTACGAGTCACATCGAACACGAAAGAAGCTAGGCGGAGGAATGCGTCAGGCTGGTATTATTGCTGCTCCCGGAATCGTGGCACTTGAGAAGATGGTTGACAGACTCAAAGATGACCACGAGAACGCGAAAATGCTCTATAATAAAATCAAGGACATTCCAAATCTTGTCATCGAGGAACCTGAAACTAATATCCTATTCCTCGGACTTCAGAACCTCTCCATTAGTCAGATGAAACTGTCAGAGGAGTTAGCAAAGGAGAACATCAAGGTCTATGGTGGATATGGCGTTAGGACTAGAATAGTATTGAACAGAATGGTAGATCGTGATGATATTGAAAGGATATCTCTTGCTCTTGAGCGGTTACTCAAATAGGGAGAGAACCTCTACAACCTCTTCTTAGCATCTTCAATCATTTTCGTGATATGATTATTCCATGTTGGTTCCAACTGACGGGCTTTCTCAGCACACCCGATGCATTCACCGTACTTCTCCATTCTATAGAGTAGTCGGCTTTTGTAAAACCACGCATGAGCATAGGTCTCGCTCATCTCTATGGCCTTATCATAGGCTTTGAGCGCATCATCATACTGACCGTTTGCCTCATAACTCCGGGCTGTCCTGTAGTATCCGTAGCGTGTGTCTGGACTTCTCTTAGACACTTTCTACGCACCTCCTAAGTGCAATACTATTAAGAAAATACTCAGATAAGGTTTACACATATCAATAAATTATTTAATTTATTCAAGATTTCTCTTCACAAAGCTCTAGAAGGACACCACCTGAGGCTTTGGGATGAATGAATGCAATGCGCATATTGTGAGCCCCAATTCTTGGTTCATTGTCAATCAAACGTGCTCCAACCTCATGATGTCGTGCCAGTGCTGCATCAATATCGTCCACCTTCACTGCGATGTGATGGATGCCACCTCCTCGTTTCTCAAGGAACTTGGCAATCGGACTGTCATCTGATGTCGGTTCGAGAAGCTCTATCCGACTCTCTCCAATTTTGAGAAAGGCAACACGAACCTTCTGTTCAACCACCTCTTCAGAGCCATCATATTCGAGACCGAGAACATCTTTGTAAAAACCAATCCACTTCTCGATGCTCTCCACTGCAATTCCGATGTGATCAATCTTCTCTACTGACATGACTACCCACTCACAAAATTTCTGGTGCCTTATACTCACCAAAGACTTCTCTAAAAACTCCGCATATCTCACCCAATGTGGCGTACACCTTCACAGCCTCAATGATAGGAGGCATGAGATTCGTATCACTCTTAGCGGCATCCCGCAGGACTTCTAAGACCTGCTTGACTTGATCATCATTCCTCTTTGATCGTACTTTCTTCAGTTCACTCAGTTGTTCTCTCTCAGATTCAGGGTTAATCCGCAGATAGTCAAACTGGGATTCTTCCTCAACTGTGAACTTGTTTACACCCACCACAATTCGTCTTGACTCATCTATACTCTTCTGAAACTGATAGGCCGCTTCATGAATCTCTCGCTGAATGAACCCGTTCTCAATAGCGAATGGTGCTCCGCCCAAGGCATCAATCTTCTCAATATATTTCATTGCTCTAGCCTCTATCTCATTTGTGAGACTCTCAACAAAGTAGGAACCTGCGAGAGGGTCTATGGTGTCACCCACACCAGACTCGTGAGCAATGATCTGTTGGGTACGAAGCGCAATCTGTACTGAATCCTCTGTTGGTAGAGAGAGTGCTTCATCCCTTGAGTTTGTATGAAGTGACTGGGTTCCTCCCAAGACAGCTTGTAATGCCTGAAGAGTCACCCGAACAACATTGTTGTCAGGTTGTTGCGCGGTCAACGTGCAGCCTGCAGTCTGAGTGTGGAACCGCATCTTACACGAATTGTCGTCTTTTGCCTTGAATCGCTCATGCATGATTCTAGCCCAGAGTCTTCGAGCAGCTCTGAACTTGCTAATCTCCTCAAGAAAGTCACTGTGTGATCCAAAGAAGAATGAAAGTCGGGATGCAAAGTCATCAACATCCAATCCGGCATCGATTGCAGCCTGAACATATGCAATACCATCAGCAAGTGTAAAGGCTACCTCTTGAACTGCAGTCGAGCCAGCCTCTCTGATGTGATAACCTGAGATTGAGATGGTATTCCAGAGGGGCATGTTCTGGCTACAGAACTTGAAGATGTCAGTTATGAGCCGCATTGATGGTTTGGGTGGGAAAATGTATGTTCCTCTGGCAACATACTCCTTCAGGATATCATTCTGAATTGTACCACGGAGCTTGTCCATAGAAACCCCTTGCTTCTCGGCTACGACAATGTACATAGCAAGTAGGACGGATGCTGGGGCGTTGATGGTCATCGAGGTACTCACTCTATCAAGAGGTATTCCTTCAAACAACACCTCCATGTCTGCAAGCGAATCGATAGCCACACCAACTTTTCCAACCTCGCCCTGGGCTAGTGGGTCATCAGAGTCATAGCCTATTTGAGTCGGGAGGTCGAAGGCAATTGAGAGACCTGTCTGTCCTTGATCCAAAAGGAAGCGGAACCGCTGATTGGTTTCCCTTGCAGTGGCAAACCCGCTGTATTGGCGCATGGTCCAGAATCGACCGCGATATCCAGTGGGTTGAACCCCACGGGTGAAGGGGTATTGACCTGGAAACCCTAGATCCCTTTCATAGTTCAGCTCTTTTAGATCCAATGGTGTTAAGAGGCGTTTCATCGGAAGCCCTGAGATAGTCTTGAAATTCTCTTCACGCTCAGGGAATCTCTTGACCGTCTTTGCTACAATTTCATCCTCCCACTTTATCGTAGAGTTACGGAGCTTTGAGTCATCTCCCATTGCACTCACCTACTCTCACTAAACAAGAACTCTGCTATTAACCGTTCAGCCACACTATAGGGGTCCTCTTTCCTAGTTGCAATCTTCTTAATCGCAGCCTCATACTCAGGCTGTCCTTCTAACTTTTGATACAATTCCCTTGTGAGTTTGTATCTCATCAATTCCTGAAGTTCATCGCGACTTCGTTTCAGGCCTTTCTGTTCAAGTTGGCCGCTGTCCTTCAAGAATTGAAGATGTTCTAGAATCTTGTCAGCAAGCTCAGTTACACCCTCACCAGACCTAGAGTTAGTAAGTATGACCGGTGGGCGCCAATCTTTTTCGCTAGGGTCAATGTCCAACATTGCGTTAATCTCTGTGACCTTCCTTTCTGCACCTGGGAGGTCCATCTTGTTCACAACAAAGATATCTGCAATCTCCATGATACCTGCTTTGATAGCCTGAATATCATCTCCGCTTCCAGGCATATCAGTAACAATCACTGTTTGAGCGACATCAATCACATCAACCTCAGACTGACCAGCACCAACGGTCTCTACAAAGATGATATCCTTTCCAAAAGCGTCAATAGCCCGTACCGCATCAGAAGTTGCTCTTGCCAGACCTCCAAGGTGACCACGGGTGCCCATGCTACGTACATAGACTTCATTGTCAAGACTATGTTCCTGCATCCGGATTCTATCACCCAGAAATGCTCCTCCAGTGAATGGGCTGGAAGGATCAACACAGACTATTCCAATAGTGTTCTCACGTTTGCGAAACTCTGTGGTCAGTTTTGTGACAAGCGAGCTCTTACCTGAACCTGGAGGTCCAGTGACTCCAATGATATGCGCCTTACCAGTGTGTTTGTAGAGTTGGATAAGTGCTTCAGTAGCATCACCATCCTCATTCTCAATGAGAGAAATAAGACGGGCTAGTTCTCTTCGTTTGCCACTCAACACTCCGTTGACAAGGTCAGTCACGGACACAGCTAGTTCCTCACATTACAAGAATTAGAGCTTGACATTTGCTTTGATGTACTCGACAATCTCATCCAAAGGAGTCCCAGGACCAAAAATGGCCGATAATCCAGCCTTCTTCAGCTCAGGAATATCATCCTCTGGAATGATTCCACCCCCAACAACTAGGACGTCATCAATACCCTCCTTCTTCAGGAGCTCCATTATCTTTGGAAACAATGCATTATGCGCTCCGCTCAGAATACTGAGCCCGATACAATGTACACCCTCATCGAGTGCTGCACTGACCACCATCTCAGGAGTCTGTCGGAGACCGGTGTATATGACCTCCATCCCTGCGTCACGTAGTGCACGGGCGACAATCTTTGCACCCCTATCATGACCATCAAGACCAGGTTTTGCAACAAGTACACGAATTTTCTTGGACGAACTCAAGAACCCACCTCAGGTTGATGATTTGTCTGGAGAAGACCTTGGTAGTGATATAAAGGCGTTGATTATGCGTGTTTCAATCTTCCATGATATGGACAACGTTCTCGCGACCCTCGCGGAATCTTCGAACAAGACCCCGCTCCTCTAGGTTGTTGAGAATTAGACTGACCTTAGCCTGTGACATATCAAATCCTGTGTACAGATCCTTCTGCGGACAAGACCCGCCTTTCTGTCGGAT
>MEHG01000119.1 GCA_001940705.1 Candidatus Thorarchaeota archaeon AB_25 | reverse complement strand
TCTCTAGAGGATATCATGTTGTTATCTCTTTCAATTCTTAGTAAATAAATATATTCCTAGTTACAAAATTATATCTATTAATAATAATACTTAAATAATAATAATTATTGATTACAGACCACGACATGAACCATTTTCATGGAGAATATCACAATGGAAGAAAATCAAGTTGAGAAACGAATGCTCCTCATAGGAGACAAAGCTCCAGACTTTGAGGCTGTAACAACAGATGGCGTAATCAAATTCAGTGAATGGGCCAAGGACAGCTGGGTCATTCTATTCAGTCATCCCGCTGACTTTACACCAGTCTGCACTACTGAGTTCATTGGGTTCACAGAAATCTATCCAGAACTACAGAAGCGTGGTGTCAAGCTATTGGGTCTTAGCATTGACAGTATCTACTCTCACATCTCTTGGATAAGTACAATAAAGGAGAAGTTCGGGGTAGACATTCCGTTCCCAATAATTGAGGACCTCAGCATGTCTGTTGCTGGTAAGTACGGCATGATTCATCCTGCCCAGAGCGGTACTGCGGCAGTACGAGCAGTATTTTTCATCGATCCGGAGTTCAAGCTTAGAGCACTGATCTATTACCCTCTGAGCAATGGACGCAACATGGCAGAAATTCTACGTGTCATTGATGCATTCCAGACTTCTGACAAACACAAAGTTGCCACACCAGCCAATTGGAATCCTGGCGACAAAGTGATTGTACCACCTCCAAAAACCAAGGAAGGTGCAGAGAAACGCCTCAAAGAAGGCTATGACTGCGTTGACTGGTGGTTCTGCAAAAAAGATCTCTAGTTACGAAATACTCATTCGAGGGGGGTGGGGACCCCTCTCATTTTCTGTTTTGGTTTTTAGATTACATATCTTTGGAACATGTGTTCCAACATTTTTCATTCTCTGAGCAGACTTATAGTGTACAATTGAAGAACTGCTTGAGAATCAACGATAACTGGGGACTCTCTAAGCCTCACCATCTCCACTTTATTTCTTACTGACTAATTGCTGATAGGACTTGATTAATCCATCATAGTGCAGTTTGATGTCAAACTTGGTTTCTACTGTTTTTCTTGCATTTCGACCAATTTGTGTTCGAAGTTTCTCATTAGTCAATAGTAATCCAACTGCATTGACGAGTTCTCTCACATTCTCCGGAGGCACAGTTAGTCCATCAACATTGTTTGTGATGATTTCACTAGGCCCAAAGACATTGGTTGTTACAACAGGGACCTCACAAGCCATGGCCTCCAAAATAGAGAGACCAAATGGTTCTTCCCTGGAAGGATAAATGAACACACGACTCTGGTTGATGAGGTCTGGTACTCGTTCTGTTTTCACAACCCCTAGATACTCAACCATGTCCGCGACTCCCTCTTGAACAAATCTGTCAAATATCCTATCTTTCAGAGACCCTTCTCCGGTCATCAGAAACCTCAACTTCGGGAAGTCTGATCTTAGAAGTGCAAGCATCTCGGGGAAGAGATCGACTGCCTTCATTGACTCAAGTCTACCGAGAAAAGCAATGTCCCACTGTTTCGAAACATCATGTTGTGGATTAAACACAGACAAGTCAACACCGAGATACAATGTTTGAACTGGTACGGGTTTACCCCTCTTTTCCAGATAGCTCTTCAAAACTTCAGCAACGTTGTTACTGACTGCGAGAATGAGGTCAAAGGGACATGCATCTACAAATGCATCATAGTCAGTTGTTTGTACACCACCTGGAAGCACCAACGGTTTTGGTCTTCCATGGATTGTGGCCAACATCGGTAGGTGGCTGAATTCCTTTTTTTCCTGTATCCTCTCAAGAACTCGATTGAACACCACATACGGACTATGTGCGTGGATTAGATTTGGTTCAATAGTACTGATCAATTCAGATAACTGCTGCTCCAAAGCATCAACATTCAGAGTCAGGTCATCTGGATGAAACAAATTCTCGACTACTTTGTCACGTACTGCTTCAGGCAAAGAGAAGAATTCCCATTTTCTAGCCTCTAGGAGATTTCCTTGAAGATTGTAAATCCTGTAGTATTCATGGTCTATGAACTTTGGTGAATCTCGTGATGGTGCCTGAGTCACTACCATTGATTCATGTCCTTTCTCTGATAGTTGTTCAGAGAGATAGTGAAGGTATGACTCATAGCCCCCAAGACCGGCAGGATTAAGGCTATCACATAGATGGAGAATCTTCATCAGCATTACTCCGAATTGGACGCGCAATCTTTGTGTGGACCATCTAATCTATCTAGCTGTTAATCGTAATGCAAGAGTGTGTCTGGGGTTGATGAGTTGACTGACCCTGCATGTATCGACCTACCTACCCATGTGAGAGATCGTGATATTTTCCATGATACAGAAGGTCGAGTCTTTGTGGTTCTGGGAAACATTCAACCATCTGACAGGATTCTCTCCTTTCTCAAATACATTCCAGATTCTTCAGGTGAATGGCAATCTAGTGGGATCAAATACAAGAGAATATTCTGGGGCAGTGTAAGCTCCACAGTTGATGGCATGAGTCTACTACCATCTGATTACATAATAGCTGATTCTCATTTTGGCACTGACTTGTTGGAACCTCCAAGGGCGAATGTTGCAAAATACTTCAGTCCTGAGATTAGACTAAAGGAGATTATTGAAAGTGGTCCCAATGACCATCTTGAGGAACTTGCAAAGCGCGGAGCAGATACCCTTCATGACGTCCTAGGCATCTCGTATGAACACATTGGAGTTGCAGGAAGTATACTATGGAAAGGACACAATCTAGAACGGTCAGACATCAACCTGAACATTTACGGATTTGATAATTCTTGGAGTCTTCACGAAAACTACGAATCGCTCATTGAAGGGCGAGAGGTCACTCGTCTACGCGAACTTGTTGACTGGAAACACGCCATGGCCAGAGTCCATGCCAGGATTCCTATTATGAAGTCTGAAGACCTGCAGAATTTATTCGTTCGACGTAAGGCACTATGTCTGGGTGATGTGTGCATTGGAATCACACCCATACTCCTACCAAGCGAGAGTCCGATCTACTATGGCAGTGAATCATACACCGCCATAACAACCGAACCTATGACAATTAAAATGGAGATTGAAGAGGCTGAGTTCGGCATCTTTCATCCAGCAATCTATGGAGGGCAATCACCATCTCTTGATGTGATTAATGGTGAATCGGTGAGTCGAATCATGGTGTATGATGGTGCTTTCGGAGGTCTTCTTAGAACTGGTGATCGGGTGGAAGTCACTGGAACCCTTCAAAGAGTAGTTCCGACAAATGGAGATCACACCTTCTATCAGATTATGGTAGGCACCAAATCAGGAGCCGGTAAGGAGTACATTCGGTTACTTGTTTAGCACTTAATCACAAGTGTCTTAGGCCAGCAGGTATTCCCCAAAGATGATGTCATCAAAGAAAGTCTTCCTGAAGGTCGCTGTACGTGATGGAGAGCGGACTAGGAAGGCATTACTAGAACACAATCTCCTTGACATAGACTTCAAGATACTATCGCAGGATGGAGCACTCTTCATACCACTTCGTCACGAAGTCAAGAGTGAGTTAATAGACACAATCCTCGGATCCAATCATTATGAAACTGGAGAAATGGATTTCGAGTCCATCTTTCATGGTCCTAAGAACCTTTCAGAGGCTCTTGAGATCTACCTCAGTCCGGAGGAACTCGAACTTGTTCCACGGGCTTACGACTTGATTGGTGACATTGCAGTCTTAGAGATCCCCGATGAACTATCGAGTCATAGAGAAATGATTGGACGAGTATTCCATGAGGTCCACAAGAATTTCTCTACAGTTCTGGCTAAGAAAGGTGCCATCTCAGGAACCACCAGAGTTAGAGAGTATCAGTGTCTAGCTGGCGAAGACAAGACTGAAACCATTCATATCGAATATGGCTGTCGTCTTGCCGTTGACTTGTCTAAGGCTTACTTTAGTCCAAGACTACTTGAAGAACATAACAGAATCGCTCAACTTGTGAAGGACAACGAGTTTGTTGTGGATATGTTCTGTGGAGTTGGTCCTTTTCCGATTCATATAGCAAGACATGGGAATGCCCACATTGTCGCTATAGACATTAATCCTGATGCAATTGCTCTTCTTAAGAAGAGTATAGGGTTGAACAAACTTGTCGGAACGGTTGAGCCAATTGTTGGAAACGCCAAGGACTATTCAAAGAGCAAGATTGCCGACCGAGTCATAATGAATCATCCCTCAGGTGCGTTTGATTTCGTTCCTGATGCCTGCCGTATCCTGAAACCACAGGGAGTGCTACACTACTATGATTTTGTGGGTGGCGAAAACCCTGAGGACACAGTCACGAACAAACTCACACAACTTGTGGATGAAGCTGGTCGAACTGTAGAAATGGTGTGCCTTGTGAGGAGAGTTAGGGACAGCGCACCATATGAGTTCCAGATGGTGGTTGATGCGATTATTTCGTGACGTAGATCAGCTCACACTCGATGACCGCACCATTCACCTTCAATCTATCCACAAACTCACGACTAAGATCTGAGGCTGCTTTGTCAGCATTCACCATAAGTGTACGTGCACATTCGAAAGTACTTGTTCTAGCTACCATGCCTGTTGAGTCTGTATAGGTCAGTCCAGGACTTCCAGTCCCAGTGACCTCCTCGGTCAGTCCATCAACACTCATTCTCAGAACTATCTTTGTACTGGAAAACAAAGCCAGTTTCTTGATTTCAGAGTCCAATTGATTCAGAGTCACATCTAAGCAGACTCCCACGATACATGTTCCCTGCTTTGTGAGGTGGTCTTCTGAAGTCAGTTCAACTGTTGTCTTATGCGCTCCAATGACATTCTCATGTCCATAAGCATTGAACTGAACTCTCTGCATGATTATTGTACTGCGCCTAAGCCTTTTATGAATACATACCCTTTCTATCAGTGATTCATATGCCTGAGGACCGTTTCAAGAAGTCGCTTGATGATTTAGTTCGACGTCTGCGGAATAATGGTTACATCAAGAGCGATGAGATGGAACGCGCTTTCAGGATGGTACCAAGAGAAGAGTTTGTACGTTCTGATACTCGGAATCATGCATATCGTGACTCTCCACTTCCAATTGGACTGGGTCAGACGATATCTGCACCACATATGTGTGTGATAATGTGTGAGGCTCTCAGACTGAAACCAGGACATAAGATTCTAGAAGTAGGTGCTGGTTCTGGTTACCATGCAGCACTCTGTGCAGAGATGGTCGCACCCAAGACAACTCAGACCCCCGGTCATGTCTATACAACTGAGATTGTTGCAGGACTGATTGAGTTTGCATCAGAGAACCTTGAACGTAGTGGCTATACTGATCGGGTTACTCTCATTCATGCGGATGGTGGGATAGGACTACCTGAACATGCTCCATTTGACAGAATACTTGTTGCAGCAGCAGCACCATCTATCCCAGAGCCATTGATTGACCAGCTTGGTTCTGGTGGCATCATGCTAATTCCAGTAGGTGGGAAAGGATTCTTCCAAGAACTCATGATGGTGGAAAAAGATGAAGATGGAAAGATAGTTCAGAAACGTTGGGGTGGTGTCGCCTTTGTCCCTCTCACCGGAGAGTATGGTCATTAAATCAAGTGGCCAGGTGTAATGGGATGACTGTTAATGTGACTCTATCTTCATCATCAAGACCGAGAGCCTCCCTGATGTCAACTGGAGCAACAACCTCTAGAATCTCTCCACTGTGGTGTGTGCGTTGAGCAATCACAACTGCGGCTTCTATCTTCTTGTTTACTTTAACGCGATAACAGATTACATCACCAAATGTACGCCCTTTATGGGTGAAACCACTCAAAACCAAAGGTGGAGTGTTCTTCATTCTTCCAATTGCCTTACGTGACTCATCATCTGTTATCTTCACATTGAGAGTTCCAAGATGTGGTTTGAATCCAAGAGCTGCTTTCAGTTTTGTCGAGTAGATATCGACATAATAAGCACCCTCGCCCAAGCCTGTTATAATAGAACCCTCTATCAAAATTTCATCTTCAGGAGGCGTGAAAGCAATCTCCAAGTTTGAAAGGACATACAACAGCTCTTCACGACCCTTGTCAGTAAGCTGTAGTGACATTCCATCAGCTGTATGTACTCGGTTCAAGTACCCCTGTTCAACGCATTGAGCAATTCTTCTTGATGCTGTCTGTTGACTAACGTTCAGAACTTTTCCCAACTCTCGTGTAGTGATTGTCGTCTTGCCATGGATTGCTCCCTTATTGGCCAAAGAATACAGTGTAAACCATATTTCCGGAATAACCATCGTAATCAGTCCCTCAAACGTTCCCCAACATTGTCAAGTTTCTTCATCAGTTTACTCTGACCAACTGCTCTTGTGAGGTCGCCACGGGTTCGCTCAACTAGAGACCTCCCCACATCGCATTTTCTTCTCAAATCGGGGACTAACGCGTTGGGATAGTCGAATGTCTGTAACTCCTCTAGAATCTCCTCCATGAAACCTAGGAGGGTTTCTGCTTTTTCGACATCATCATGACGTAAAAGATCCAATGCTGCTCTTCTCAACTCCCCTACGGTGTCTGCAAGACCGTTAAGATATGCCCTGGCTGGAATATTATATTCATCGGGAGGAGTAAATGAACCATGTTCCAAGAGGGAGAGCAGGTTCGCAGCCTCTGCTAGCTCTTGATAAGCCACATCGAGACCTTTTGACCTCAACATGAAGTCACTATCAGATATTCCCTGAGAGGCTTCGGTGATAATTTGGCGAGCTTCAGAAACTAAGGTATTTGCTTCATCGAATTTCCCTCGATGAGTCATCTTGATAGATTCACTACATTTACGGACCGCCTTACGTCCAAGTGGTAAGGTCTTCTCACGAACTGAATCATCTTCATCGATCTCGCTTCGCAGCGGTGTAAGGATATCTGATAGTTTCATCTTATTCATCCTCGAATCAGTCATAGCTTCTTAATTTGTTTACTGCGGGACAACAGTACAACCCTACTCTCAATTTGCTCATCAAGTAGATGATATCCAGTTAACGCAGCAAGCTTCTCTGAAAATGCTCGGATTTCACGATGAGAGGGTGCGTTGGTCTGATCTAGACGGCCTCTTGATGATCCCAAGAACATGTATCCTTTCACCTCAACGAAATCCGGCTCACCCATATCGATGAGTTTCGCATAGGCTCGTTCATTGTGCATGTTGCGATTTGCCACCATTGTCAACCTGTTGACAGTTCTAGTACTCAGAGACTGCAGTGTTTCTTGAGATTTCAAAACACGATTCCATCCACCTCTAATACCAGGCTTACACAGCGTCTTGTACGTGTCTTCATCTGGTGCAGCTAATGTCACATACAGTTGCGTTGGTAAAGACATAGTTGACAACACATCGGGTTGCGTACCATTTGTCACGAGGAATGAGGTCATCTCTCTATCATGAATCTCATCGATGAGGTCGCTAATCAGAGGATGAAGAGTTGGTTCTCCTGCTAAAGAGATTGCTACATGTTTCGGGGTCCTTGCCTCTTTGTACTTCTTCTCAGGAACAGGCGCACCCGCCTTTGGATTGTACCCCCCAAGAGACCTCAGGTTTGCCATTAGTACAGCATCCATCAGTTCATTGACAGGAATGACATCTGCTTCAGATACTTCTACCTGGTCCCAGCTTACCCCGATGTCTGCAGGAGTCACTCGCCAACAGAATTCACAGCTTTGAGTACACTTGTCGACCACCGGAGTCATCTGTAGGCATCTATGTGATTGGATGCCATAGAATCTCTGCTTGTAGCATGAGGTATCATGAAGAAGTGCTTTCTTTTGCCACTGACATGCTTTGTAGGCCCCTCTTTTTCCAAGTAGATGATACCCCTGTTTCTCGAGCTTTTCGCTCAATTCAATTGG
>MEHG01000118.1 GCA_001940705.1 Candidatus Thorarchaeota archaeon AB_25 | reverse complement strand
CGATGAAGAGCTTGACCATGTTCAACTTGCGGCAGCTCAGATTCAGCGGGCGTGTCTAGTTGAGATAGGAAATTATAGCTTTCAACTGAACATCTTTGGGATAGATTACGAAAAATATGCGGAGATATATCCCGATACCTTTGTTGCTGCAAATGGATCCATACCCACTGCTATTGACAATGAAACGGTAGTAATCGGAAGTGGAATTCAGAGACCCTGGGGCAACGGTACTCTGACAGGGCTTGTGGGGGACAATCTCAACATCACATACATAACAAGAAATGGAACGCTTATTGAAGCTAAGAGTTACAATGCAACCATAAACGCAATACTAGAGCGAATTGGAGGCATCAGTATTGGTGGACCTACTGATTCGTCAGTTTTCATTCCCATTGAACAGGCAGAGGAATTCTTTGAAACATCAATCGCCGATATCATCCTGGTTCAATTAGACACAGATGATGAAGCAGTCATCAACGAGGTTGCAAGAGAAATCGAACTCCTATTCAGTGAACAGATCCAAGTCGTTATCCCAACAGCATTACTGAATTCAATATCAAGTGTCATCTCTGCTATTGAACTCTTCATGGCAGCAGTTGCCATGATCTCTCTAGTTGTCGCAGGTGTTGGCATCATGAATATCATGTTGACAACCATTCTTGAACGGACACGAGAGATTGGAATTCTAAAATCGTTAGGAATGCAAAATCGGTCAGTCCTGCTCATATTTCTAGCTGAATCACTCATAATCGGGTTCCTTGGTGCTATGATCGGAATTGTCTTGGGATGGACTCTTGCTCTAGCTCTTGGCGAGTTCGGAATCGGTGATTTCATTGCCCAGTCATTGAGTGGAACCTTTGTGGGACAACTGACCATCACACCAGTGGTCACAGCTTCACTGATTCTGAATTCGATTGCTTTTGCACTTGTTGTGAGCACTATCTTTGGTTTGTATCCTGCGTGGCGGGCTTCGAGGTTAAAACCAGTAGATGCATTGAGGTATGAGTAGAGGTGGTTTCTATTGAGTGAGCTCGGAAAGAATTACATCATTGAACTTACTCAGATTGGGAAAAGGAACCAAGTAGGCAATAAAGCGAAGAATCTATCGTTCTTATTGAAGCATGGGTACACTATTCCAAGAACAATGGTGTGTATCTTTGATGCTTACATTGGGTATGAGGCTGGAGACATTTCAGTTCTTGACCAGATTGAGAAAGAGTTGTTGACCTATATTGAGGAAGGAAGAGAATACTCAGTTCGGTCATCTGCAAGCATCGAAGATTCAACTAGCTATTCGTTCGCAGGTCAGTTTTCGACGCATCTGAATGTCAAAGGTGTGAGTGCAATTAAAGATGCCATTATAGATGTGTGGAAATCTGTTGAAAAAGTCATTAAATTAGACTACATCAAGACTGTGCAGAGTAGTAATTCAATCCAGATGGGAGTAATCATCCAGGAGATGATCAATCCAAAGTACTCTGGTGTTGTCTTCACGAAGAATCCATTGACAGGTCTCGATGAAGTTATTGTTGAGTCGGTGGATGGCTATGGCGATGCACTTGTTCAGGAGGGTGTGACACCGGATAGATGGGTCTACAAATGGGGAGAATGGATTGAGGCACCTGAACAACTTGATGAGAGATTCTCAATTATAGAGAGTGTTATTCATCAGTCACAAGAGTTTGCAAATATCTATGGGGCACCTTTGGATTTAGAGTGGTGTTATGATGGGAAACAGATCTATTGGTTGCAGCTGAGGGTAATAACTGCGCTAGAGTCTACTAAGCTTTTCTCAAATAAGTTGTCCAGAGAGTTTCTACCCGGGATGATTAAACCTCTCGTGTGGTCTGTCAATATACCTGTGATCAACAGTTCATGGAAAAATCTCTTCAAGGAAGCAATTGGGAATGCAGCGGATTCTATCGATATTCACAAGCTCTCAAAGCAGTTCTACTATCGAGCCTATTTCAACATGGGAGTAATTGGTGATATCTTTGAAATTCTAGGCATGCCCCGTGAAGCTTTGGAGATACTCGCGGGGATTGAGTCAACGGGCACGGAGAAACCTATGTTCAAACCCTCAAGCAAAACCATGATGCATCTTCCAAGAATGATGCTAGCTGCTCTTAGAAAACTGATGTTCTCAAAATCAATCGAGAAGTTCCTACGAGATTACTGGACACACTACGAGCGAATCAATTCAGTGGATCTATTGTCACTGAATATTCAAGACACATTCAATCACATTGACGAGTTATTTAGATTGAATACATATGGTTCGTACATGGTGATTGTTTCACAGCTCTTGAACAATCTCTACAATATGATGCTGAAACAGATGCTATCTAGAAATGACATCGATACAGAGAATCTTCACCTCACGCCAGGTACAAAAAGACTTAGGGATTCAGACCCTCGTCACATGATATCACGATTACATCAGGCATATTCCTCACTTCCAGACGATAAGAAGAAGGCAATAGAAGCAAAAGAGACCCACGAATTTGAAAAAGACATAGAAGACACAGAATTTGGTCGTCTATTTGATGACTTCATGAAACGATTTGGCCATCTTAGTGATAGTGGAAACGACTTCTCTCGACCTTCGTGGAGAGAAACTCCTGATATTGTTATCAATTTGATAAAGAGTGATCATAGAACGAATGTTGCAAGACCATCAGGTGCTAGAAAAGAGATCTTCCAAGTTTTAAATCAGAAACGGATGATTAAGACTGTCTACAATAGAGCGATGCGTTACCAAGAGTATCGAGAGCTCGTGAACTCACTCTACACTTTTGGATACACCCAGTTCAGGAGATTCTTTGTTCATCTGGCAACCCTTCTTCAAGATAAGAACTTGATAGATGATATGGAGGACATATTTTATCTTGAATATACCGAGATTCGGAAACTCATCGGAACCAAGCTTGGACAAGATGAAGCAAGAGCCAGAATTATCCGGCGAAGGCTAGAGATGGAAGAATTCAAAGACATGATTCTACCTGAAATTATTTTTGGGGATATGCCGCCTCTTAACTTAGGTAAGCAGAAAATAGGAAAGGAACTCAGAGGTGTTGGAACATCAGGGGGAAGCTATACCGGACGTGCTAAGGTGGTACGGGGAGTGGGAGACTTTGGCAAGATCAAGGAAGGGGATATTTTAGTAATTCCCTACTCGGATGTTAGTTGGACCCCCCTGTTCTCTTTAGCCAAGGCAGTAATTTCTGAATCGGGAGGATTGTTATCGCATTGCTCAATCGTTGCACGAGAGTATGGAATACCAGCAGTAGTTTCTGTTGATGGTGCCACCTTCATAAAAGATGACACGGTCTTAGCTGTTGATGGGAATAATGGACTCGTTTTGGTTCTTGAACACTAGACTTCTAATCGAAAGTTTTCAGGACTGCGGGTTCAGGAACCATATCGCTCATTTCAAGAATACCCTCATCAAGCTCGTCAACTCCCTGATGAGCATAGTATGTTTTGTATAATGACTCATAGACTCCTTTTTTCTGTAGCAGTTCTGAATGAGTGCCCTGTTCAACCAATTGTGCTTTATCAAAGACTAGGATTTTGTCTGCGTTTGCGATTGTGCTGAGACGATGGGCTATCACGATTGTTGTCCTTCCCGCGAATAATTTCTCCTGAGCTTTTTGAACAAGAGATTCAGAGTAAGCATCAAGTCTGCTCGTGGCTTCATCAAGAATCAGTATTCGTGGATTAGCAGCTAGTGTCCTGACAATTGTGACCATTTGCCTTTGGCCAGAGCTAAGGTTTTTCCCACCTTCCAAAACCTGGGAGTCATATGCTTCAGGCATGGTTTCAATAAACTCACATGCGTTAGTATATTGACAGAGTTCTATGATTTCAGTATCTGTAGCCTCTGGTCGACCATACTTAATATTCTCAATGACTGTTCCGTCAAACAGATACGGTTCTTGAGATACAAGAGCAACGGTATCGTGGAGCGAACGAAGTGTCACGGTCTTTATGTCTTGGTCACCAATGAGGATTCTACCTTCTTGAGGATCGTAGAATCTGTTGATGAGTGAGGCGATAGTGGTTTTGCCTGCTCCAGTAGCCCCAACAATAGCGACTGTCTTTCCAGGTTCTATTTTGATACTTACATCTCTCAAAACTTCCGTGCCTTCAAGATAGGAGAAGGTCACATTTTCGAATGTTATACCATCGCTAGATGGTTCAAGAGAAACAGCATCATCCGCTTCAACAAGAGTAGGCTCCGCGTCAAGAACGTCTGAAATCCGGTCCATCGCTGCTAATGATGCTTGAACCTGCGAACCTTGAAGACTGACTATCAAGAGAGGAAACATGAAGCGTTGGACTAAAATCACCCCAAGGAATAACTCCCCAATAGTGAGTACAGCTGTTGCTCCAGTAGCCAAACCCGCACCAACAAAAAGCACTGCAGCCACTATGAACACAGTCATCGCACCTACAGTTGGAAAGAGGAATGTAAAGAAGAGCGTTAAACGGAAATTATGTTTGTAAGCTTCATTGTTTAATGTAAGAAGCTGTTTCGAAGTTTCTTTTTCTCGATTGAATGCTTTCGCAATCTGAATTCCACTTAGATTCTCAGCGATTTGTCCAGAAACCATGCCATATGCTCGTTGAGTGGCCAACATAGTTCTCTGACCAACTGTCCCGTAGAGAGCTGACATAACAATGACAACTGGAACCGTAATCAATGCAGTTAATGCAACTATTGGAGAAGTTAGCCAAAGAACAATGAAGGTAACGACAAGGAGAACGAGTTGCCCTGCAATGTCCATAAGTACCTGAACGCCAGTGTTCAAAGCTTCAGTATCTGAAGTAACTCGAGAAGTTACATTGCCGCTTTGTTCACCTTTGTGGAAAGATAGGTCTGCATCAACAAGATGTGAATAGACATCTTGTTGAACTTTGTTGACAAATCCTGCTTGAGCTCGTGCGATCACACGTATATAGAATGACCCTGAAACAAAGGATACCAATCGGAATCCAAGATAAAGGAGGGTTAAGATAATGAGTGTGTTACTAGCATCCAAGGCACCCAGAGAAACATCTATCCCTTGAGATAGAACAAGAGGACTGATAGCATCGATTAGGCTAGCAAATACCGCAAGGATAGCTCCAGAAATGATAATCTTCCTAAATCCGGAGAAATACCCGCCCATTCGTCTAAGAAGTAGACCTATTGGTCTACTGCGTTTTTTGTTGCCATAACCAGGTCTTCCTGCACTCACTATGCAACACCTCCAGCAAGAGGAACTTCTTCAAGCATTTTCCTAGTTTCAGGAAGTTGATCGAAAATCTGCCTGTATTCATTTGATTCTTTCAAGAGTTCCTCGTGTGGGCCAAATGCTATGAGCTCACCCTTGTCTACAATCATAACCAAGTCCGACTCTATGAGTGTACGAAGGCGTTGGGTCACTGTAATGCTTGTTCGATGTTCCATCGCTTCGTTGAGTGCACGTCGCATCAAGTACTCAGTTCGAGCATCAATAGCACTGGTGGAATCATCGAGAAGGAGTATTGATGGATTATGAAGCAACGCTCGTGCAATAGCAAGTCGTTGGCGCTGCCCACCAGAGAGAGTCATTCCTCTCTCTCCTATTACTGTATCATACCCATTTGGAGTTTCCATTATAAAATCATGAGCTTGTGCCCTCTTTGAGGCCTCTATGATGGCGTCTTCTGAGGCATTCTCACATCCATAAGCAATATTGTTTCGAATTGACATCTTAAAGAGAAAAACATCCTGTTCGACTAATCCTACTGCTTTTCTTACTGACGCAGAGGGTACTTTCCGGAGGTCAATATCTCCTATTTTGATGGCACCTTCAGTTGGGTCATACAAACGAAGGAGTAATTTTAGAATGGAGCTTTTTCCTCCACCAGGGCCGCCAATAAGGGCAACGTTTGATCCTCCAGGTATTCGAAAATTAAGATTGGATAATGCATAACTTCCATTCCCGTTGCTGTTTGGGTAGTGAAATGATACATTCTCAAACACAATATCTCCAGTTAAATCAAGTTGAGTTTCAGTTGATTCTGATTCAATCAAGGGATCTTGCCAATTGAGAAGATCTAAGATTCTCTGAGCATTGACAAATCCACCACGTAACAATAGAAGACTTCTTGGCAACATGAAATTTTGCGCATCAATAGCAATTAGTAATGATAGAATCTGGATTAGATCTCCTACACTAATACTACCTGCGACAAGCAGTGTACTTCCATAAAGAAATGTACCTGTTGTAATTAGAATAAGAATCAATTGAGGAAAGAAGAATGCTGAAAGACGACCTTCTTGCTCTACTGAGTTCGCATAATTCAGACTGGTCCGATTGAATTTTTGTTTCTCTCTTTCTTCAGCTCCAAATGCCCGAACTACTTCGATTCCTCTAAATACCTCTTGTGATACAGAAGTTAAATTCTCCATACTTACAGCTCTTTGACGTCTAACTGGGTCAACGATTTTTGCATATCTTAATGCAAAGTAGAGATAGATTGGAAATCCAGCAATCATAATTATGCCAAGTATCTGTGAAATGCTCCAGAGAACTATTGCAGTGATACCGTATGCAGAAAAGGAACCAATAATCATTCGAAGTCCTGGGTTGAGTGAGATTCGTATCCAGTTGATATCCTGCATCGATATAGATAGAATCTTTTTACTATCCACTTGATCGTGAAATGCCATACTGTGATCCTGAAGTGATTCAAATAGCTCCTGTCTTGCGTCACGTTCCCACCCTGTGATGACAGCAGCCCATGAAGCTCCAGCAGTAAAATTCATCACCAAATACATCAGACCAACGATTACAATCAGTAGAGTCTGTGATACAAATAGCGGACTGAAACCTTCTAATCGTAAAACATCAATTGCTTGGCCCAAAATGATGAAAGGGAGTGCTGTAAATAGGGAAGCTACCACTGTTAGAATCAGTGCACCTAAGGTCAGAAATGGATGTTTCCGCATCCCTGATATGATGTAACCAGTGGCACTATTGTATCGTTCATTTCCTTTCGCTTTCATAAACTGCCATCTCAAACAGATTTGTCGCAAAAAACAACAAATGGAATTAACAATTGTTAATATATAAATCTTGGGGCAGGCTCTCCTAATCCTTGGTCCTTTGAAAATTCTAAATAAAATGAAAAGAGATAGGAGTCCATCCTATCTCTAGTAGTCATCTATGCTGCTTTGCTTCCAGGTGGAAGGTCATCGAGCTTCACTGGTACCCAAGCACCCTCTTTGTCAGCTCGTTCCACAGCAAGAATCATGCCATGGCTCTCAATACCACCTATCTTCTTTGGTTCGAGATTGACGAGGAAGAGACCAGTGAGTCCCTCAAGTTCCTCTGGCTTGTAGAGATGACCGAGTCCGGTCGCCATAGTGCGTTTCTCAGTACCGATATCCACCTCAATCTTGAGGAGCCGGTCCTTGCCTTTCACCTTCTCACACTTCAGAATCTTCCCTGCACGAAGGTCGATCTTCTGGAAGTCGTCAAATGTTATCGTGTCTTTTACTGGTGTCAATTTTAATTCAACCTCTCCCGATTGTGCTGCTGTTGCAGCAGCCACTCGGTCACTAATTATCTGTTTGAGTTCTGCTAGGAGCTTCTCATCGATCTTGGAGATCACTGGCGCGGGTTTGACTATCTTTGTTCCCACTTCCGGAGGATTAAGGGCATCATCCAGCAGTGCTTCATGAATCGATGCAGCTTCATTTCCTAGTTGAGCCCATATTGCTTCAGCAGCGGATGGAAGGAATGGTTCAATGAAGATTGCTAATGCCTTTGAAAGAGCTAACGCATTGAAGAGAACCTCTCCGGTCTTCTCCTTGTCCTCCTTCACCAGCTTCCATGGTTGTTGCGACTGGAAGTATTCGTTACCTACAGCGGCTATTCTCAGAACTTCATCTGCGACCTTCTTTAGCTCGTACTCATTCAC
>MEHG01000117.1 GCA_001940705.1 Candidatus Thorarchaeota archaeon AB_25 | reverse complement strand
GGTCACAGGTCTGGCCAAGTATGGTACAGTACCGGTAATCAATGGGCTTTCAGATTTATTACATCCTTGTCAGATAATGGCAGATATGCAGACGATTGAGGAACACAAAGGAAAACTAGAGGGACTCAAAATAGCATACGTTGGTGATTCTAACAACGTCAGCAATTCCATCATGCAGGGCTGTACAATCATGGGGATGGATGTAACCATTGGGGCTCCTAAGGGGTATACTCCCTCAGATGACATGATGAAGAAAGCAACCGCTCTCAGCAAGAGGTATGAAACAACTCTGCAAGTTGTGAACAACCCCATCGATGCTGTGATTGGAGCCGATGTAATCTATACAGACACCTTCTTCAGCATGGGTCAAGAGAAGTCCAAAGAGAAAGAGGATGCTCTAATGCCATTCCAAGTGAATAAAGCACTAGTTGGGAAGGCAAAGAGTGGTGTCATCGTCATGCACTGTTTGCCAGCTCACCGTGACGAGGAGCTGACATCAGAGGTGATGGATGGTCCTCACTCAGTTGTGTTTGACCAGGCTGAAAATCGTCTACATGCGCAAAAAGCAATACTTGCGCTCATTGTATAAGAGGCTGATATCGTGCCCGGCGAAATAGTTGCAATTGGTAGAATCAACATCGACATTGATATGAAAGTAGAGAATCTACCGAAGGTAAACGAACATGTCATCTGTGAAACTGGCAGGATTGCCTTTGGTGGGTCAGCTGCTAATTTTGCTTCTCAGAGCGCACGATTAGGTGTCAAGACCATGCTCGTCAGTTGTGTGGGTGATGATGCCTATGGTCAACTCGCAATGAAGGAGATTGCAAAGACGGGCATAGATACGAGTTGTCTTTTAATTCTAGAGAAGCAACAAACGGGAATCTTCGTTTATGCACACGACGCTAAAGATGAACGAATTGTTGTTGTTGAGCCTGGGGCTAATCGTTTCCTTGAGAAGCGCGTATTCGAAGAGGACAAGCTCCTTGATGCTCAGGAAATCCATGTTGCGGGCTCTTTCCCTATGTTGATGGACCGGGTAGTGGAGGTTACCACTTCGCATGGGATGATTCTGTCCTTGGATCCTGGTCGGGCAGGTATGGAATTAGATTATGATAAAGTACTGAAACACACTGACCTCCTATTTTTGAACCAGAAAGAACTCAAGGACTACTTCAAGATTAACCCAAGTGAGAGTTCCCTTCGCACTTTTGCGAAAACGTTTCCTGGCATAGTTGTTCTCAAGATGGGAAAGAAGGGCGCAATAGCGACGGATGGGTTTGAATACTGCACTTCAGAGGTTTTTGAGGTGCCAGTTGTTGACACTCTAGGTGCAGGCGATTCTTTTGCGGCAGGATTTGTCACAGCATGGTTGAGATCTGAGCGAATAGAACAGGCTCTGAATGTAGCAAATGCCGTAGCTGCGCTGACTATTACCAAAGCTGGTGCGCAGAATGGACAGCCTACTCTCGATGAAACAGCTAGACTTCTTCGAAGACATCATGTTTCGATTGATTCTGTGTTGAAGACATTCAGAGGCAGGGGTACGCCTAGGGATAAACCAAGAGGAAAACCCAAGGGCAAAAAGGGCGCCAAGCCTAAGAGGCGCCGTCGTAGTAACTGAGTATTACTACCGTCATATTCCACTTTAATTTACAACAATACCTGGGTAATAACATCATCTAGATGTGAGTGAAAATAATATGCACCCGTTACTAGAAGAAGTCCTCAAATCGTCAGGTGGAAAACGTGAATCACCTGTAAAGAAGTCGAAAAAGGTCCCAAAATCAGCGACAACCGATGAAGAACTTGCCGCTCTACTAGAGTCAGTGAATGCACGAATACTAGTTGTCGGTGTTGGCGGAGCTGGAAACAATGCAATAACGCGCCTAATGGAAGTAGGTGTAGAGGGTGCTGAAACCCTTGCAGCAAATACAGATGCTCAAGACCTTTACTTCTGTAACTCACATCATAAATTACTCCTAGGGAAGGAAACCTGTGGAGGGCTAGGAGCTGGAAATGATCCTGACATTGGAGAAGCCGCTGCAATCGAAACATATGATGACATGAAAGATGTAGTACGTGGAGACCTTGTGTTCATCACCGCAGGAATGGGTGGAGGTACTGGAACAGGAGCTGCTGCTCACATCGCTAAAGCAGCCAAAGAGAATGGTGCACTTACAGTTGCCATTGTCTGCCTACCATTTGATGTAGAAGGAGCCACACGAAAGAAGAACGCGACCCGTGGTCTCAATGCCTTGATGGAGCACGTAGACACACTCATCGCCATACCAAATGAAAAACTGCTGGAGATTGCTCCAGACCTGTCTCTTCCAGAGGCGTTCATGGTGGCGGATGAGGTTCTTGTTCGTGCGGTAAAGGGAATTGCCGAATTAATCTCAAAGCCGGGTCTAGTTAACCTAGACTTCGCCGATGTACGCACCACAATGAAGAATGGTGGTGTATCGATTATTGCTCTTGGTGAGGCTAGTGGTGAAGATAGGGCAGAGGATGCTGTCATCAATGCACTTCGTAACCCGCTGATAGATGTGTCAATTGAGAATGCCAGGAACCTTCTAGTGAATATCAGTGGAAATGCTGACCTACAGCTCTCAGAGGCAAAACGAGTAATCGAGATTGTCACTGAACAGGTCAACCCAGGTGCTGAAATCATTTACGGTGCGCTCATTGTGCCTGAGCTAGATGACAGACTTCGAGTAACTATCATCGCTTCAGGAGTCAACTCTCCCTATGTCTTTGATAACACAGAGCCTTTCACTCCACTTGTAGAAGACCTAAAGAGTGACCTTGGCATACCTAAGCTAACGTAGTCAAATTTGGATACTCAGCAAATGTTAAAAGAGAACCAATGTTGACAGCAACCGACTCCTAGTACTGCAGGGGCAGTATGATTCAAGGACGTGAGAAAAATGGGTGTTGGTGAATTCATCAACGATAGCAGACGAATTCTGAAACTGGCAACAAAGCCTTCCAGAAAGGAACTCTGGATGAGCTCTAGAGTCAGTGTACTTGCTATGATCCTTGTAGGGATGGTCAGCTTCATAATCCAGATTGTTATGACCCTAATCACAGGCAATTGGGGTGTCAACCTTTCCTGATCTGTCTGCTGGAGCATGAAGATTCTAACATTTGGAGGGTTTTCCCTTGGAAACAAGCACAAGTATCTATGCAGTGCGTACAACAATCGGACAAGAACGCAGCGTTACTGACCTGATCACTACAGCAGTGATTGGTGAAACTGATGTCTGGAGATGTCCATTCTGTTCAGAAGACTTCTCGTCCGAAAAAGCTACAAAGGAACACATGAACAGTTGTAAGAAGAAGAAAAAGAAGACGGGAGATCCCCAATTAGTATCAACTAATCAACTGCTCGGACGTGTGAAGGCAATACTTGTTCCTGAAACACTTAGGGGTTACGTTTTCATAGAAACAACGGAGTTCAGAGATGTGGAGATAGCTATCTCTGGTGTCCCCCATGTAAGAGGTCGAGTAGGCGGGAAGGTCAGTGTTGAGGAGATTGACAAATTTCTAGCACCTCCACCAGCCGCGGAAGGCATCTCAGAAGACGATGTTGTGGAAATCATTTCTGGACCGTTTAAGGGTGAACGTGCAAAGGTTGTGCGAGTGGACGCAGGCAAGGAGGAACTCATCCTAGAGCTTCTTGATAGTCCATACACAATACCGGTCAGGGTTCACGCAGACTTTGCGAAAATTGTTGAACGTGCAGTGAGGAAAGATGAAGCAATCGATGAGGCTGATGCGGAAGAAAAAGCCGCTGCCGATGATGCACTCGATGATGAAGACTCATTCTGGGCTCATGAACCAGAAGAAGACGAGTAGACTCCTTCAGATTTCTTGACCACTTTGCGCTGTCGTAATCCTTAAAACAGAATCTCACCCGAGCGAGTTCATCCTCTTAATCTGACATTAGCGCATAGACGCTGTGTCCGGGGTGAAAAAAGTGACAATGAATGCAGTAGACCTCACAGGATATACCACGAGTTTTGTCCTGATGGTGGTCGACCCCATCGGATGTGTTGTGTACGCGCCGAGAGTACTGCATCAGGAGTCGTGCTAAAATTGAGCGAAAAAGACGTTATTGTAGACGCGATGGTAGAGGGTGGTAAGGCCAGCGGTGGTCCCCCTATTGGTCCAGCTCTGGGCCCTACTGGTGTTAACATCTTCCAGGTTGTAACAAAGATCAACGAGATCACACAACCCTTTGCTGGGTTGAAAGTACCTGTGAAGATCATTGTCAATCCAAACGACAAGAGTTTCGAGGTTGAAGTAGGAACACCACCAACTAGCGCGCTGATACTGAAGGAAGTTGGCGCTGCCAAAGGATCTGGTGAACCAAACACAAACATTGTTGGAAACATCACCTTAGACCAGATGAAAAGCGTCGCAAAGGGAAAAGAAAGTGACCTATCCGCTCTGACAATGAAAGGAGCAGTCATGATTATTTCAGGCACCTGCGGACAGATGGGCGTGACAATCGAGGGTAAGACAGCAAAGGAGTTCCAAGCGGAAGTCCGAGAGGGCACATGGGATGCTCAGCTGGATGAGCCACTTAGGGAGTGATATTGAATGTCTTACGCGATAGATAAAATTGAAACAGCTGTTGCTGAAGCCCGAGCACAGGGAAAGAAGAGAAAAATCAAGTTTGATGAGAGCTTTGATTTAGCGGTTAACTTCAGGAAGAAAGAGGTTGATGTAACAAAGCCTGAAAACAGGATAAATCAAGAATTGGTCCTTCCCAATACACTAGTTCCACCTCCTAAGGTATGTGCTTTTGGAGATGGCGAGTTTGCGGAGAAGGCTACTGAAGCTGGGGCAGAGCGCGTCATCTCAAAAGATGATATACCAAGGATTGGTGAAGAAAAGAAAGAACGAAAGTCACTTGCGAAGGGATACGAGTTCTTCATCGCAGCTGTTGATGCAATGCCCTTGATAGGACGTTATCTGGGACAGACATTGGGATCAAGAGGTAAGATGCCAAGACCATTTCCACCTCAAGCTGACCTCAGTGCAATAGTAAGCCAATATCATCGGACAGTACGTGTCAGAATGCGAAATACACCCACATTCCATGTGAAAGTGGGACACATCAAGATGAGTGATAGAGAGATAGTAGACAATATCGTTGCGGTTCTCAACTTCGTGGAGAGCAAAGGATTCTCTGAGAGGGTGAGTAACATCATGGTCAAGACAACCATGGGTCCAGCAGTCGAGGTGTCTGTATAGATTTGGTGATCAAAGATGTCAGTATACGAGAAAACAATTCCACAATGGAAACAGGATGCTGTGGAAAAACTGGCTAAGACAATCAATGATAGTGAGATGATTGGTCTCGTAAACGTTGAAGGTGTAGGAGCAAAACAACTTCAGGGAATTCGAGAAAGCCTACGGGGTTCTGCGGTCATTCAGATGGCACGCAACACACTCATGATAAGAGCTCTCGAGAAGAGTGGCAAAAAGAGCATCAAAGACCTGATTGAGCATGTTGTGGGTCCAGTCGTCTTTATTTTCAGTGAACAGGATCCATTTGCCCTTAGCAAATTCCTAAGTGAGAATAAGACAGCAGCTCCAGCAAAAGGTGGCCAGATTTCACCAAAAGACATCATTGTTGAAGCAATGAACACTGGAGTAGCCCCTGGACCATTCATCAGTGAGCTTGCAGGTCTTAAGATTCCATCAAGAGTGAAGGGTGGAATGATCCACATCACTCAGGACACAGTTGCTGTGAAAGCAGGAGATGTCATTTCAAACGCTATGGCATTGATGCTCTCACGGTTGGGAATTGAACCAATGGAACTTCAGCTCAAGTTGATTGCAGCCTATAGTGATGGGGAGGTTCTTACCGCAGATAGCTTCGATATCGATATTGATTCGCTATTCGGTCAAGTCATTGCCGGTCATCAGTACGCAATCAATCTCTCAGTTTATCTTGGAATTCCAACTAAGGAAACAATACCAATCATACTTGCAAAGGCCAATATGGAAGCCAAAGGTCTGGCTTTACACATAGGATTCTTCTCGCCAGACTTACTCAATCAATTCCTGTCAAAGGCCAACTCGGAAGCTTCCGCACTCATTGCGGCTGTTGCTGAGAAGGACCCTGAAGCAATACCCTCTGAAATCGTCAGCCAGGTTCAATCAGCTGCTGCGGCAGCACCAATAGCGGCTGCACCCGCCTCAGACGCGGCTGAGCAGCAAAAACCTGAAGCAGCTGAGGAAGAAGAGGATGATGAAGAAGAATCAGTCGCAGGCATTGGAGGCCTGTTTGGATAAGTAATACAAGAGGTAACAACTATGGAGTACGTATACGCAGCACTTCTGCTCCACAAGGCGGGACAGAAACTCACTGCTAAGGCTATGGAGGCAACTCTAACCGCAGCAGGTGTAGAACTCGACAAGGGTAGGGTCAAAGCTCTGTTGGCAGCTCTAAAGGGTGTCGACATTGATGAGGCTCTCTCAAGCGCCGCTGCCATGCCAGTAGCAGCTGCTCCGGCAGCAGCTGGTGGCGCAGCCCCCGCTACGGAGAAGAAGGAAGAAGCAAAGGAAGAGAAGGAAGAAGAGAAAGAAGAAGAGTTCACAGCTGGACTCGGCAGTCTCTTTGGTTAGAAAGGACATCACGTCCTTTTCTCACATTTCCTCTAAAATCAGAGGGTGGATGGGTCGCGAGCCTGTCTACCCGCTAAATCCTTTTTCTAATTCAACTATCTTTTTGCAGACCCAAGAACACAAATCCTTCAATGATATCTGGAAGACTGTGAAAATCGTATATCATCCCTTGATGCAGGAACACTATGATAGGACACCTGCAGGGGCATCTGGAAGACTCGATTCAGCCGTCGAGATCTTGGGCACTCACCCAGACTATGAGTTTGTAGAGGCACGACCAGCCACGGAAGAGGAGATTCTTCGTGCTCATGGAACCAGAACTCTAGATTCAGTAAAACATGACTATGACTCTACAAGAGCCGGGCTCCTCTACAAAATGGCGACCCTTGCTGCAGGGGGTTCAATCATGGCTGCGGATATAGCAGTCCAAGGAGAACCATCCTTCGGACTAGTCAGACCACCAGGACATCATGCATCTGGTGATTCGTACTGGGGTTTCTGTTATTTCAATAACATCGCAGTGTCGCTACTTCATCTGAGAGCTAAGGGGCTAATAGAGTCGGCGTACATTCTGGATTTTGATCTTCATACTGGAGATGGGAATATCAACATCTTGGGTGATGATCCAAAGTTCACAATCCATAATCCAAGTGGAAATGGTGATGAGCAGTACTTGAAGGACGTAAAACAGTCACTTGACTCAGCACCAGATGTTGACATAATAGTGGCCTCTGCAGGTTTCGACCAATACGAGGAAGATTGGGGAGGCAATCTCTCAACAGAGGCCTTTCAAAAGATAGGCAGAATGATGAAGGAATTTGCAGAGGAGAGATGTGAGGGGCGAAGATATGGTCTTCTCGAGGGCGGGTATAATTTTGAAGATCTTGGAAAGAATGTCCTTGCTTTTTGTGATGGACTAAGAGGTGTCTAATCATGTTGTATGAGTTTCTCAAAAAGTCCGTAGATCGTCATCTTGATGAAACACTTCCCCTGATACAGCAGCTTACTGAAATGGATATCATGAGTCGACCTACTCCAGAAGTAAGAGAGATTGGTGAAGTCGTGCTTCACCTCGTTCGATCATTGGAGTACTATATGCAAGGCATTGTGAAGAATCAATGGGAATCCCTTCCGTATACTCTTGAAACCTACGACTCTGCGGAGTCCATTGTCAAACTAACAGAAGACGTCTTTGTCAGAGTGAAACAATACATGAGTATTGTTCCATCAATGGACCTTTCTCGTGTTATAGACACTTTCAACCGTCCAGCCACAGTGTCTGAGATTATACTTGAGATGATTGAACACAGTGTCCATCATCGAGGCCAGATTACAGTTTACTATAGACT
>MEHG01000116.1 GCA_001940705.1 Candidatus Thorarchaeota archaeon AB_25 | reverse complement strand
ACTGATACATAGACCAGAATCTACGGAATCTCTCTGTGTACGATAACACATCAGTCGAGTCAACATATTGATTGATTCCACCAAGATACTTTGGCAGTTGTTTCACTTCATCATCCTTGATTTCTGCATATATTGCGTCTGCAAAATTGTCTGCGTGAATTACCATGAATGGACGATTGTAGAACTGTGAAACCTTAGTAGTCAAAGGATCAGTGATTCCCAGTTCATTGTGCATATTGGCCATATGTTCGTAAGCTTTTGTCAGATAATCCTGTCTTTCTTGCCAAGTACTAGCATCCATAATTTGCATGAACAATGGTGTGAGGGTCTTTGCATTTTTCAGCTTAGAAAAAGCAGTACCAAACCACTTGATGTAAGGTGCGTACTTTCGTTCAATCAAAAAACAAAGCATCATTATGTCATGAATCAATCGTGTTGCAATGATACGCGAACCAAGCTCATCTCCTACTTGAGCAGATCGACCCATGAACGCCTCTTCTTGAGCTATCCTTCTCCATTGGTTTTCCAACAGATACAGCCACAAGTCATGGGGATAGTATTCTAATTTGGCTACTATAGACTTCAGCTTCCCAAGACCATCATGGAAGACTCGTCCGTTAGCAATGCTTTGTAGCATCTGCTGTGGAAGCACCAACCAATCAAAAATACGTAAATCTTCTATTGGATTGAACCCAAGATACTCGATGAAGAAGCCACTGACTGTATTGATTATAACTCCATGATTGACAGGTCCATTGTTAATGAGATGCATCCTTGTGGTACCATCGTCATTATATTCAAAGTTAGTCGGAAATCCGCGTATCTCGTACGGGAGGTTTTCACGAAGTACATCATCTATCTTCTCTTTTAGAGCCCCATAGTCAGAATCGTTCAAGAAAATTTGTAGTTTAGGTCCCCAATCATGATCCATTGACTGTACTGTGTCATAACTTAACACATCAGAACCATGTCCTATACGTGCAGCCGAATAAACAAGGTCTGGGAAATGCTTGTCTATGACAGGTTTCACGGCCTCCTCATAGAAAGCCTCACTCAAGTCCAACCCAGGCAAGAAATCATAGGGCGCGTGATCTTCATCATCACTCATCCAATTATCTCCATATTTGACAATAACATCATAAGATTTGGATATTGCGGATTGGCAATAAGATGTGGCGGGCCCGCCCGGATTCGAACCGGGGATTACTAACTTAGGAGGCTAGTGCCCTATCCAGGCTAGGCCACGGGCCCTCAGACTTGAGCGTGTGAGGAGTCAGTTGTTAAAGTTTTTGTAATAATGAGCCTGGGCAAAACTATTTCCTGTCACAAGTTGATAATCACTTGAGGTTTACATTATGCCACAGTGCCCCAAATGTGAAAATTCCAATATGGAGTTAGGAACACTGCTTCATGGAGCGGGTGGTTTTCGTGTATCAAGCAGTGCACTTCGTATAAAATTCAAACAGCCCGCGCGGGATGATCCCTATCATTATGTAGCCTATCATATTGATGGATACAGATGTCCTCAGTGTGGGCATGTTGAGATGATTGCAAATCGCAAGATTTGAGTTCCCTCTAAGGAAGCAATGGTACCCATTATACAGCCTTAGCTTTTGTAGAGTTCAAATTCACTGGGCAACCTTTCCAGTGATAGTAGCTCCCTCTTCCATCGCGTCAACAAGCATAACGCCTTGTCTGGTCTTTATCCGAATTGAGCTCTCTCCGTTTCGACCAACTACGGTGGTGAACAAGTACAAGTCTCCCGCGAATAGTTCGATTCTCTGTTTCGAGTACTTTCTTCCAGTGTAAATCGTGACTTTCTTCTTGCTATAACTAACTGAAACTGGCACAGTTTCCCCAGGAGCGCCTCGATCCTTTACAGGGCGTTTGCCACCCCTTATAGTGGGTGCAGCGCCACCTCTCACAGGCAAAACGACTTTTTCTCCTCCGAAGGTGAACATCTCATACTCCAACATACCTCGTTCAAAGTCCCGTACTTCTACAACGGGTCGAGCTAAGTCTCTCTGTGTACCACCCATACCCGTAGGGAGTTTCACCTTTAGTGACAGGGCTGATACCTTAGCAACCTGTCCATCTTCAATATGCACTATAGTATCAACAGTGCTTGGTACTTGTCCCAGCTCTACACGACCACCAAGGAGTAGTCTCTGGAGAGCATCAATGGCTGAACCTGCATGTACCACTCCGACCATCCCCACTCCTGCTGAACGAAGGTCTGAATATGCTTGGAAATCTGAGTTTTTCCGAAGCTCATCATAGATGACAAAATCAGGCCTGACTAAGAGCAGAATGTCTGCAGCCTTCTCCATGCTCCCATCGAGTGGAGAGTATTGTACAATTGCTTCTTCCACTTGGAGGTCTCTAGGTTGTTCAAGTGTCTTCACAACGTTGCCCTTACTGCCATAGAACTCGGCTAAAGCTGCCGCAAAGGTACTCTTACCGGACCCAGGTGATCCTGATACAAGAATTCCCTCAGCTCTAGACTCAAGTCTATTCATTAACTTAGAACTGAGTTCATAATCATCAAGATTTAGTTTCACAATGGGCCTAATTGCAGAAATCTCCATCTTGTCAGCAAATGGTCGTCTAGCAATTGCAATTCTGAGGTTTCTCAGCTGAACGACCACTGCACCTTCTTCCTCAATCTCCATGAACGAATTACTATCATTCTCAACTGTTTCAATAATGGCCTCAGCGAGAATATCCAGTTCCTCATAAGTAAGAAGTCTATCAGAGAGCTCTACTAACTCCCAATTTCCAGGTTCGCCTCTCTTTGCACGGGGTGGATTATTCTCTACAAGATGTACACTCATTGTATGTTCATCAAAGAATGCCTTGAGAGTTAGAATTTCATCACTGTCTTCATTATTCGCCATCTTCATCACTTCCACAATCTCGAAGAGTAGCCTGAGCGACTCGATAGAAGTTAACCTCACCATTTTGATCTACTAGTGCAAAAACTAGATTTTTCCGTGAGCCAGCAGCCGTCTGAGTCACCATATCCAAGTCGCTTAGGGATATGGGTTCACCTTCTTTGAGAACATAAACTAACTGATTTGCACTTGATGCACCTGGTTTGTCGCCTCGGGCGTATACACGAAATCCAATCCCACTGCCAAATCCTTGACGCACTGCATAACCTCTACTTCTCAGGTCCCTAAACACAAGATATTGGGTCCATAGGTCTGGGTCCTCATCAATCAATTCGTTTACGATGGAGTCTGATCCTATAATCTCTCCATCAGGTCTTCTTACAACCAGTCGTTTTCGTTCAATAAGGTGCAAAAGCTCTACAGGTTCTAATTCTAGTCTATTACCATCAATCCGATTTCCATAGAATCCTTGCTGCGAGATTCTGTCAGCATCTTCACTGCTAACATACCCTTTTCCATGTTCGAAAATCGCTTCTGCAGGTTCTTCTATAATCTCCTCTTCCATCTCAAATTCTTCGATATCATTAGATTCTTCCAATTCTGGAAACTTGTCATCTTCACCTGTCAAATATATCTCGCCTACTTGGTCTAGCCTCGTCGTTCTTGTGAAAAACCCTTCGACAGGCCACAAGAACTATAGCCCATTCGACATGAACCCTGTTGTGTCAAACAACAACTTCGAGGATGAGCTAAGGAACTTCATACGAGGTGCCAATAAAATTGCAATCCTTGGCATTGGAAATGACCTACGGTCTGATGATGGGCTAGGACCCTACATCATCGAAAAAATCAGTATAGATGACCCCAGAGTGATGATTGAGAATGTAGGATCAGTACCAGAAGGGTTTGCACGAAACTTGGCTGAATTTGGCGCTGAAAGGGTAATCATGGTTGATGCAGCCGATATGATGAAACCTCCCGGACATATTGAACTGGTTACCAAGGACCGCATTGGTGGAATCACTATCAGTACGCATAGCATGCCACTTTCATTTCTTATGATGTATCTAGAGCAAGAAACAGGAGGCAAAACAATACTGATTGGTATTCAGCCGAAAAGTATTCAGTTCGGTGAGGGTTTGACACAAGAGATTCAAGAGGTCGTTGATAGAACTATCAACACCCTAGAACGTGTAGTAAAAGAATACTTGAGAGGATAAAGAGATGTTTCGAACGATTGAATGGCTAGATGATACGTCGGAAGTACGTCTTGTAGACCAAACCAAACTTCCCCTGACTCTGGAACACGTCACAACAAAAAGTCACGAACGCATCGCGAAATCAATCAAGGTAATGGAGATTCGTGGTGCCCCAGCAATTGGTGCGGCTGCAGGAATGGGAATGGCATTAGCTGCAATCGAGAGTAAGGCTCGAACAATTGGAGACCTGATGGAGTACCTTGAGAAGGCTGCAGACACACTAAATACCCGTCCAACTGCGTTCAATCTAACATGGGCCACGAATCGAATGCTGGAGGTCGCAAAAACCGCAGAGGGTAGTGTTGACGATACCATTCAAAGGTTGGTTGAAGAGGCTAAAGAGATTGCCGAGGAAGATGTCCGGATGAGTAGAAATATGGGTGAACAAGCACTCTCACTCATAAAACCAGGCTACACAATCCAGACCATATGCAATGCGGGTTCTCTTGCCACAGTCCATCTTGGTACTGTAGGTGCAGTTGTCAGAGTGGCCCATGAGAAATATGGTGGGAACATCAAAGTATATGCCGCAGAAACTAGGCCCAGACAACAGGGTGCAAAACTCACCGTATTCGAGTTCATGGAAGATGGAATCGATACAACTCTGATAACCGACGGAATGATTGGTACAGTCTTTCGGGATGGAAGAGTGGATTGCTGCGTTGTTGGCGCGGATAGGATTCTACGTACAGGTCATGTGATCAATAAGATAGGAACTTACACTATGGCCATCACAGCAAAACATCACAAAATACCATTCTACTCTGTGGTTCCCGTATCAACAATTGATATGGTCACTGACCCTGAGGATGTGGTTATCGAGGAACGTGACCCTGATGAGATTCGTATAATCAATGGACAATACGTCACGGTTCCCGATGCAAAGGTGTACAACCCTGCATTTGACATGACTCCTCCCGAGTTAGTGGATGCTATTATTACCGATAGGGGTGTTGTTAAGAAACCAACTGAAGAGAAGATGCGAAAGCTCTTTGAAAGTGACTAAATCTAAAACATGGCGGGCGCGCCAGGATTTGAACCTGGGACATCCAACTTCGAAGGCTGGCGCCCTATCCAGACTAGACTACGCGCCCCAAACTCGTTTTTTGTTGTTTACCACTTAAGGACTTCTGTTTGTCAGCTACTTCTTCTTTGGAAGTAAATCACCAAAGAATGCTAAGAATCCGATAAAGAATACAAGTCCTGTAGGAGCTGAGATAATTAAGAAACCCACAGGGTCAATCACCCATATCGGTTCTCCAATTCCAAGCTCAGGATGCATATCAATAACATACTAAAATCGGAGTGGCTAACATCCAAACAATGAAACTGCTGATCATCAATAATAGTCCTACATGCCACTGCTTCAAACAGATACACCCGCTACTAATTGGCTGAGGTTGCATTTAATTTCTTACTAAAGGAATCATTTCTTGCCAAGCTTCTTGTTCCATACATCGAGGAAGTATTCTAGAGACCTGTCATATGTTCTCTCAGCCTCTGGAGGGAAGAGACATCCTGGAAGTTCCTGGTGTTTCCAGTGATAATCAATGCAATCACAACAATAGCCCTTCCTTGAACATCCGGGATACGAGCACCCGCATCGTTCATTGTTTCTTTCAGTGGGACATGTTCTACCAGTCATTGAAGCTCACCACGCCTTTCTCCTCACAGGTTAAAACCTGATTGGTCCGTGCGGTATGCTAATAGCATTGAAGAGCTGATTAGAGAGTAGCATGGACCTATCAAAGTGGTTTCCAACCATCCCAACTGGTGTTGATGGCACTACCCTCAATCCTGACAGAATCACTACATTAGAGGAGATTCTGGTTGAACAATATGGTCCTGCTATTTCCTTATTGTCATTGGAGAGGTTGAAGAGCAGGAAAAACATCGTTGTTCATCTTACAATAAAGACCAAGGAACAGTCTGCATCTCTTGAAACGGTGGCAAAGATGTTCGTGGTTGATAAATTCGATATTGAGCTTCAAATACTGAGATCCAGTTGGGAGAAGTCACTCGCTGTTCCTGAAGTAATTGATGCCCGAGATGGAGTAATCTTCATGGACTACATCACAGGAGAACCTCTTGTTGATATCCTGAACAGAACATTCGAGCCATCACTCATTGACATGTTGGCTGAATGGTATTACAATTATCATAACGCCCATGACATGATCAAAGGTGACCCCAGACTACGTAATTTCATTCATAATAACGGTCGAATCTATGGAGTCGACTATGAAGAATCACGTCCAGACAAATGGGTTTTAGATATTGGAGGCACGGCTGCCAGTCTGTTAGACACAAATCCAATCTTTGATGTCAGAAAACGGAAGATGTGCTGGACTCTTCTTGAAACCTATCTAGACCTCATCGGTGGAGAACGAACCCCTGAAATCGAGAATGAGTTCAATGAGACTGTGGCTGACACTCTGAAACAGACCGCAATTTGGCGGAAAAATAACAAAATCATGTCTATTTCAGAAGATATTCGTGAAAATGGCATCCCAATCGAATAACAGCCTATATCCTTTCACTCCCTAAGGTTCTTAACGTGGTTACGTTGAGTACCGAAGTATACAGTCAAACATATCGGGTGCTGAAATGGAACCACAGAGGTACGCGTTAGCTGTAGTTGTAATACTTGTAGTGGCTAGTATGTCAATCATAGGTTTGTACCAAATCTTAGGACCTGAAGATGATTCTGTACTCAATTTCTATGTCTTCGGTGACTCCCAAGGATACCAAGACGGAATCCTTGAGATTGCTGAAATTGCTAACCAAGAACGACCAGATTTTGTATTCCATTGTGGGGATCTTACACCGTTCGGACAATCAAATCAATATGAAGAGGTCATTTCTGCTCTAGACACCTTCACAGTTCCAGTCTATACTACAGTGGGTAACCATGATATCCACGGAGGTGGTGGAGCCAGATATCTACAACATTTTGGACCCTCCACTTACTCTTTTGACTCTGAACCTATTCATTTCACGATTTTCAACACTTCAACAAATGATGTTTCCGAGACCGAGATGACTTGGCTCGAAAATGACCTGTCACAATCAAGCTCAGAAATCAAGTTCGTCTTTACACACACACCACCTTTTGACCCTCGAACAGGTTCTGATCACGGGATGTTGAATGAAACGATGGCTGAACGACTGATGGCTCTGTTCGAGGCTCAGGGTGTCAACACAGTATTCACGGGTCATATTCACATGTACAACGAGAGTGTGAAGAATGGCGTACGATATGTGATAACCGGGGGTGCAGGGGCCAGTCTCTATGCGGATGAGGAGGAGGGAGGCATCTACCACTTTGTGAACGTCACACTGGCTGAAACCGGAGTGGAGATTGTCCCGGTGCTGCTCGCCCCTCCGACTCTGGAAAGGGACAGAGTGGTGGTCAGGGGGACTGATGCTGATGTGACTTTGTCCCTATCTGACCTGATTGGAATGGACATGACCGAGGGATGGAGCTCTTTCCAGAACCAGTTCGATAACTGGCGTGGATATGGACTCTATACAGGAGTACGGGTGTCAGATATGGTGGGGCTGGTGGGTGGTATGGGGGTCTCTGACACAGTCCGAGTCACTTCCTTTGACGGGTATTCCCAAGACTTTGCGTACGGGAATGTGTATCCCAATACCTCTTGGTATGATATTCAGGGTGACATGATTCTGGCATATGAACTGAACGGGACAGAAGTCCTGGACTGGACAGATGGCATGAGACTGGTGATGTTGCCCACTGACGAGGCCTACAGTAATAATGACTGTCTAGCCACATCTGCTCCTGGAATGGGCTACCATGTCTATCCCTCTGCAGGGGCCAGATGGGTCAGGTTCGTGTCCTTCATTGAGGTGATACCAGGATGAGTAGTTCGTCTGGTCAAATCGTCACCCGACAGATTGTGATGATTGCTATCCTCAG
>MEHG01000115.1 GCA_001940705.1 Candidatus Thorarchaeota archaeon AB_25 | reverse complement strand
GCCGCGATCGAGGTCGAGGAACCGGACCGCGGTGTGCACAATCTCGCGCTCGTCGGGCCGGGCCTCGAACGCGTACGGCATGCCGAAGTCGATGCCCCACACGCGCAGCGCCGCGGCTAAGGCCAGCACGATGAATAGCCCCACGCCGACTACGTACTGGCCCCACGCGACGATCTGCCCGTATGCAAGCTGGGGGCCTGCACGTTTGACTATCACTGAGAGCTTCGGCAGCGCCACGCCCAGGAAAAGGCATGCAAATACGATGTTGATCAGAATGAAATCAAGGAGTATTTCCCAATTGACTCAGTCATTGAGGGAGTACTTGATGTCTATCAAACAGTGCTCAATGTTGAGTTCAAAGAATCTGATGAACCTAATGTCTGGCATGAAGATGTGAAAGAATTCAAAGTGACTGATAAGACCAATGGACGGACACTGGGTCTGTTCTACCTAGACCTCTATCCGCGAGAAGGGAAGTTCAAACATTTTGCTGTCTTCAGTTTTATGGATCGAAGAGTCAAAGATGGTAAAACATACCTTCCGATTTGCTCAATGGTATCTAATTATGACAAACCAACCGCAGACACACCCTCATTACTCAATCATAGCGATGTTGAAACATTCTTCCATGAATTCGGTCATTTGATGCACACGATGAGTAATCAGGCAAACTATGCAAGATTTGGACTGAGTGGGGTGCTTCGAGATTTCGTTGAAACTCCCTCCATGATGTTTGAGAAATGGGCTTGGAAGGAAGAGGTTCTGAGTAAACTATCAGGTCATTACAAGGATCCCAAAAAGAAACTCCCATCAAACCTACTCAAGCGAATGATTGATGCCAAATTACTAGATGTTGGAATACTCCAACTCAGGCAAGTAGCCTATTCTTTGATTGACCTAGTTTATCATACTGAAGGTGCTGAAGATACTAGTGCTGTGTTTAGAAAACATTTCAGTGAGACTACAGGTTATATGATGCCTGAAGAAGTCAAAATGGACGCTGGTTTTGGGCATTTCGTGAACCCTGGCTATACAGCAGGATATTACGGCTACCTTTGGTCCAAATCATATGCTGAGGATGTCTTTACCAAGTTTGAGAAGAATGGTTTCATGGACTCGAAGACAGGGACTGAATATCGTCAAAAGATACTTGCTCCAGGTGGCAGTCTGGATCCTGATGATATGGTCATAAGTTTTCTAGGCCGAGAGATGAACACTGATGCGTTCATGAAGTCCCTTGGTCTTGATAACGATTGAAAGAAAGAACAATGTAGGGCAGAATGAAACTGCCCTACTCGTTTTTTTAACGAATTATCTACCAGAGCTGGTACTGTCTCTTGACAAAGCCTTCCCAAACTCGTGGGAGCTTGGCAATCACTTCATCAGTGATAGACTCGACAGACTTTCTCACCTTGTCAAGATCACAATCTCCGTAGAGTTCTACGTTGATTGCCTTGGGCTCGGTGATAGGTGCACCAATCTGACTCACTAGGTAGCAGTAGACTTGCGATAGGTCAGGATGTTCTTTGTAGACTCTCTCAACGATTTCTCTGGCTGCGACATTGTAGGTCTTGCCTACATGTGACACAGGGTTCTTGCCAGCAGCAGCTTCGAGTGTCATCGGTCTGTATGGAGTTATCAGACCGTTTGCACGGTTACCCCTACCTACTTGACCATCATCGCCGTGTTCGGCAGAAGTTCCGGTGACTGTCAGGTAGAACAGGCCATCTTCTGGACTGTCTGCGGTGTTGACACTAACTTCAACATTCATGTCAGTGATTTTGACAGCGAGGTCTTTCACAATGTCTGTGATTCCCTGCATGACATTGGCGTATTCATCCTTGTCCTTTGTTTCAGTTGAAATGATAGCTGCAGCAACCTGCATGTGCATCTCATCATCAACTCGGGTTCCCATGATTTTGATGTCCTCACCAATCTGAGGCCACTGCTTCTTCACCTTCTCGCTGTTCAAGACCTGCTCAGACTCAAGTGTGATCAACTCAGTGGGCGAGAGTGGTGCATAACCAACACCAAAGCTGGTGTCATTAGCTCGTGGGACACCGGTTTCTAGATCGAAGTTTCCAACGAGATCGGTACTACCTGCACGAATCTTGTAATCAATAATGACGTCTGAGTTCACATCAAGGTGTGGAAGGTCCTTGCTCAACCACTCTCTTGTGTGTTCGACTGCGAACTTACCAACTGGCACCTGTCGCGAGTAATCCTTGTCAACGACATCAACAGCTCTTCCGCTCATCAAAATGTAAATCGGTTCGATAACGTCTCCGCCCCCAAACTTGGCATTAGATTGTCCACCAACTAGAAGGACCTTGTCAACATTGTGATGCTGAACCTGATCAAAAATTTCCATGTAGTATTGGCTGAGGCGAACTGATAGTTCCTCTGCGGCTTTGTCACAAAGTGTGTCTGGATGACCCTTACCTTTTCTCTCAACAATCTCTACTGGAAGTTTGTCAACAGAAGGTCCGGCTCCACGCGTAACTTTCAAATTCATAGTTAAATCAACTCATCCTTTCCACCCGGCGCAGTGGTAAATGTATAAAAGAATTGCGTTAAGTGACGAAAAAATACCAAATAGTAATATTATCGATAGAATTATATTACCAAGAGGAATAATGATGCATGATTCTCACCGCTGATGACCTCAAGGATCTCAGACTCAGAACTGGAAGAACCCAAGCTGATTTGGCTGCTGAGATAGGCGTATCACAGTCTTACATCGCACGACTTGAAAGCGGCTCTCTCGATCCAAAGTTATCTCTGGTGAAGAAGATTGTAGATGTGCTAACAGGCAGAACCGGGAAGTTGTGTTTAGAGATAATGACGGCAGACCCAGTGACAATAGCTGCTCGAGAAGTTGTTTCTACTGCTGTGTCACTGATGCGGGAAAACAACTACTCCCAACTTCCGGTGCTCCGTGGAACACAAGTGGTGGGAATCATCACTGAGTGGGATGTCATTCAAAACCTGCAACACAATCTCCATGAAATATCGGTTGAAGCTGTGATGAGTCCCAGCGGTGCACTCATGGTTGATGAGAACACCTCTGTTGATGTCATCATTCCACTCTTTGAAAACTACCAAGCAGTTCTCGTCCAGAATCAAGGTCGACTTCAAGGAATCATCACACGATCTGACCTTCTGAAGCTAATCTAACATGATGTTCGAAACTGTACATCACTGAGATTTGTGCCCCCGCAGAATGTCTTATATGTCGTTAAAAGAAGGAACAATTGGAATACAATGGCACACTACCTAGATACACTTGACGACCTTCGTGAGGGGCTCGACACTTTCGTCGAGAAGTGGGCAAACATACAGAGGAAGTCGGTGAAGGCCATTCAAGCAGTTACTAACACAATCATGCAGATTGAGCACTTGGATGGACCACTAGGTAAACTTGACAGTTTTCAGAACATCCGTGAGAATGCCAAAGGTATTCTCTTAGTCAATCTCTACGACAGGCTTGTGCCAGCACTTGAGACCTCGATCAGAGAGTTCACCAAACTGATGCACATGTTTGAGAACCTCCGTCACACATCTTCAAAGATGCAGACGCTGACTGAGACCATGCGTGGGAATCTACAAGACTCACCTGAGCTTGAAGACCTCGTTGGATTCTTAGACTTAATCATGATCAGTGTACGTGACATCTTGAATATGTACGAGTCCGAGTTTCTCGTGAAGCTCACTATCTTCCGAGACTTTGAGGAAGGTGCAATCGAGATTGGAGTTGTCAGCAACTACCTTACAATCTGGGGCATCGAACCAAATATAGAGATGAATGCAAGAGACAAATTGCTTAAGGACCTTGATGAGCATGTTGAGCTTCTCAGAGATGTCTTTGCTGGCAAAACTGGAATCAGGATACCTGACGCCTACAAGAAGATTCAATTATAATTTTTGATGAGCAGACCGAAAGAGATAACTCTCAAGTCAAGAACAGTTTATGTATGGGTGACAAGAGTGACGCATCATGGATTCGTATTCTTGATAACGTCGTAGGCTTAATCGTAATCGTGGTTGCTATTGTTGCAATCTTAGAGCTTGCCTTCAGTTTTATTTACGCACTTGAAGTCCTCCTTGTTGGACTACTTTCAATGGGTATTGCATGGATCGTTATGGGGGTCTATATTCTACGTGCTTATCTTTTTGCTAGATTATTCATGCTAATTACGGGAATTGCTGCTATTGTCATAGCTCTCGTGGACTTTATCTTCATTTCATTGCCTCCTGATTATCTAGTTTTATACCCCACAATGGCAATGGTGCTTGTCGGTAGTTCGCGGCTAGTCTTGGGATTCTTTGTAGTAGAACTAACTCTTTGGATTCGAATGCTACAGGTTATGGCTGGTATCCTGACTGTGAACCTTGCTGCTTTCGTGTTTATCTTTCCAGGGATTACCTTCCAGGGAGTTATCATTCTCCTTGTTATATCCTTCATGGCAAATGGGCTCGTGAGATTGATTGTGGGACGCACAGAAATGAAACGGAAGATTATGCAGACGTCTGAGGATGCGAGCATTTCAGAATAAACTCTAGTTTGAATCATATTTGATTATACGTTCATGCATTTACATTCTGTTCTAAATCTATTCCAACTCTGTTTCGAGCTCATTCCTGAGGTTCTATTTTTGTATCGCTTCTGGAACTACCAAAAAGTAAGAGATCTAAAACCTTTCGGATTTTATGGCTTGTATCCTCATTCCAGCGATCATTACTGAACTTAGAGTCCTGACTATTACGAAATGATGTAGTGCTCCTAATTAGCTCGATAGGCAAAGATTAAACTGATGCTAATTCAATATAAACCCGCTATGGACGAACACTATGATTCATCTGACGGCAAAGATGGAATAGTCGTAGACACATCACTTGACATTCTGAGGAAAGCAGCGAAGAGAGTACTGTATGAATACATTGAGAGTATTATCGATATGCACGGAGAGGTTCGCCCTGCAGGTAGTGAGATCCAAACTGGCGATACTGTATTGTTCGAAGAGAAGATTAGGAATTACCCCGCACGAGTTATAGCAGTCAAAATAATCAGAAACTTCTGGTACCTCAAAGTTACATCTGAAACACCAAAAAGTGGCTATCCCTCTGGGAGGGATGCAATGAAAGCAGCAGAAATGAATGAGCAAAAACTTCGAATCCTTGAACGATTCCTGATTGCTAAGGTTGGAGCGGACCATGTCAGGGATGTACGAAACTGGAAGCCGGACCTCAAAGGCGAGGCTGCGGATGTTCTTGGTCTGATCGGTAATGTAGCAAAAAGATATTCATGAACCGTTCGTGAGGCTATTGCAACCCCCGAATTTCAGAATCTATCAATCATTAGCTTTTTTTTTCGAGATTTGTTGCTAAATCGCTTTCTCAGCTCTTCCAATATGAATACAATTGATGCCAGTAGGAAAACCAAGATCCATTCCCAAGGATCAACGGGAGCTAATTCAAACAATGATACTAGGGGTGGAAACAGAAATATGACTGCTACAAGAATGACATCAATGATATATACAATCCACAGGAGTTTGTTTCTGAAAATGCCGATTGAAAAAGCCGATTCTGTAGGTGATCTGCAATTTTGTGCACTGAACCATTGTGTAACTATTAACGTCACAAAAATCATCGTTCTGATTTTTTGTTCATTCTGACCAAGATATAGTAAATATACGGTCATTACTACTGAAGCCATCATAGTTCCATAAAACAAAGCTCGGGAAAGCGTTGCTTTTGATAGAACTCTATCAGTTAAAGAAGCAGGTGGTCTATCAAGTAATCCTTCTTCTTTTGGTTCCAAGGATACTGCAATATCCAACATCCCATCAGTAACAAGATTGACCCAGAGAATTTGAAGAGGTAAGAGTAGGATTGGATTTACAAATAAGAGAAGTGTAGCTAATATCATAAAACTCTCTGCAAAGTTCGTTGAGGTCAGGAAGAGAACAACTCTCCGAAATGTATTGAGAATATGGCGTCCTTCCTCAATACCATCGACCACGGATTCGAATCGCTCATCTTGAAGGACTATATCTGCTGCCTCTTTTGCGATATCGGTGCCGGTGATTCCCATTGCGATACCAACGTTTGCCTGACGGAGGGCTGGCGAGTCATTAACACCATCACCAGTCATCGTTACTATCTTTCCCGAATTTTGGAGAGCTTTCACAATCCTCAACTTGTGGATAGGACTTGTTCTTGCGAGTATATTCGAACGTTGCTCCAATGCCATTTGGAGTTCATCATCACTCAAAGCATCAATATCATCACCTATTAGGCTCTTATCATTCTTCTCTGGATTGTAGATACCAACCTCTTCTCCTATTGCTTTAGCTGTGAATTCGTTATCACCAGTTATCATAATTACGTCGATACCTGCTCGTTCGGCTTTGACAATGTAATCCCGCACACCATCACGTGGAGGATCATTTATTCCACAGAGTCCTATAAATTCCATATCGCATAGATCTTCGTCAGTAACTTGTTGATGTTTTTTAGGTATGTGTTTGATAGCACATGCAAGTACTCTCAAACCTTGGGAAGCAAATTCATTAACGACCTCTTCAGAAAGTGAGGGTTCTCTTAGGAATGCCTCAATCATCTCCGGTGCACCCTTCGCTATCAGTAGATTTGAATCCTGTTGAGCTAAGGACGGGTGGTCTCTCTGAACTGATTTACTTGGTTGGTGAAGAGTAGCCATGTATTTTCTATCACTGCTAAATGGAATCTCAGAAATTCGAGGCCATGATTCATCGAGCACGTACCTGTGTAGACCTGCTTTTTCCGAAGCTACAATTAATGCGGCTTCAGTTGGTGAACCTCTAATCTTCCATACTCGTTCATCACCCGTACATTTCCTTATCGGGTTATCTTCTCCCAGACATTCCGTGAACAATTCGGAATCATTGCATAATGCAAAATATGATAGTGCTTTTTCCAAATCTGGGAATTTCGCCAGAGTTACTTTTGAGATAGGATTTCGCATTCCTTCTTCTTCACTTTCATCATTTTCTTCGTGATACTGTGCTGATCGAAGACAACCTTCTGGACCGCATCCTTCAAGGAATATCCCTCCTGAATCTGCGTCAAATCCAACCCCACTAATTTCGTAGTAATGAAAGGGTGTGTATATTCTTCTTGCCATCATTTGATTCCTGGTAAGCGTCCCTGTCTTGTCTGAGCATATTACATTAACAAGACCCAAAGTTTCAACAACATTGAGATTTCGTACGATTACATTCTTTCTCGAAAGACGATATACTCCTACAGACAGAACTATTGTGATTACAGCAATAAGGCCTTCAGGAATAGCTGAAACCAATGATGAGAGTGAAAATAGAATGAGTTCGTAGCTAGGTACTTGCCTATAAGTTCCGAGAATGAGAGTTGCAGCAAGAAAAGTGAATGCTAAGCCGATGAAAAAGAAACTCAATCGTTTTAGTCGAATCTCTATCGAAGTTGGCTCTTTCTCTACTTGTTGAAGTTCTCTGTTTATTTCTCCTAGAGCAGTCTGGTCTCCTATCTTTTCCACGAAGACACGAGCTCTTCCTTGCGTGACAAAAGATCCTGCAAAAACTTTGTTGGACTCTTCATAGTAGTGTGGTTTCTCAATTAGACAAACTACGTCTTTCTTAACAGGGACACTCTCCCCTGTCAATAGGCTTTCGTCAACATGAAGATTCCTTTCAAAAACAACACGTGCATCAGCAGGAACTTTTTCTCCAGCTTTTAATAATAAGAGGTCACCTACAACTATTTCCGACGATGAAATCTCTTGTTCTTCTCCATTTCTAATCACTATTGATTTCTCTTCAATAAGCTGCTTCACTGATTCAATAGTTTTCTCTGCTCTCCATTCCTGTGCAAACCCAATTATTGAATTTATTAGAAGTATGATTGCAATTACTATTGTGTCTTCAGCATGATTTCCGAGTAGAGAGATAACAGCTGCTAGAATAAGTACGTAGACAAGTGGCGATTTAAATTGCCTGAGAAACATTACAAGTGGACTAATTCCTTTTTCAAAAGTGAGCTTGTTTTCACCAAACTCTTCTCGTTTCTCCCTAACTTCAGTTTCACTTAGACCTTCTGGGTTGGTGCCCAAACTAA
>MEHG01000114.1 GCA_001940705.1 Candidatus Thorarchaeota archaeon AB_25 | reverse complement strand
CAATATCGGGTTAGCCCAATATTGTCTAATACTACTGCAGGGTCTTCACCTTGTCGTACTTCTCGTTTGAACTGCTCGAACTTGTCTGCAACTACTTTGCCGCAAGTGAAACATCGTACGGGTATTATCATTCTATAGTCGCCTCACCTGTATGATTTCTGGTAGCGGGAACGTGCTGAAGGGCCACCGAATTTTTTAGGTTCTGTTCGTCGTGGATCTCCGACCAGCATTGTTCTGTCATGTTCAATCATTTTTGAGCGTGCTTCAAAGTCCTGGCTCATTCGAACCAGACCTGTGGCTATAGCCATACGTACAGCATCGGCCTGACTCATGAAACCACCCCCTTTGGTTCGTACCCTGATATCATATCGTTTCCATCCTTCTCCGAAGAGAATCAATGGTTCCATGATACGCATACGAGCAAGCTCTGGTTGTTGAATCTCCAGAGGTCTTCCGTTGATTCTAATTCGACCAGTACCGTCCTTTATTGTGGCTTTTGCAAGACTTGTCTTTCTCTTGCCAGTACTAACTACAACTCTCATGTTATGCTACCTCCGGGTTTCTCCAACCAAGTTCGTGACTCAAATCAGCCACTGTGATATATTTCTGTGTCAAGCTCCTGTATTTTGCGCCCTCAAGCACTATCTTTTCAGTGTCAATATACTGATCAGGGACTCCAATGTACACCTTGATACGTTTGTATGCCTCCTTACCACGAGGAGTGGGCCATGGAAGCATTCCCCGAAGCATCTTCCGGACCATCTTATCAGGACGACGTTCATGGAAAGGACCCCTCCATGGTTTGTAGGAGGTGCGAATGTTAAACTTCACTTTAAAGGCCTCAATCACTGTTCGGCGTTTACCTGTGATTATGGCTTTCTCGGCATTGACAATTACTACCTTGTCACCCAGGATGGCAGCTTTTGCGGCCTTGGCTCCAAGTCGGCCAACAACCATATTCTCGGCATCATAAACTTTGACGTTCTCTGTACTCATCAGAACCACCTATACAATGATTGTAACTCCCTTCCCTTTGGGAACCTGAGCAAGTAATTCGTTAATTGATATCAATGACCCACCAGCTCCGACAATTACGGTCCTTGCAGAGGTTGATGCATTGAGAGCTGCAACTGTCACTTTGTGTGAGAGAATACCAGATCCGAGTACCTTTCCGGGTACTACAATGATATCTCCTGCATTGGTATGCCGATTGATTTTTCCAATGTTTACTGTAGCGCGCTGACGAGCTGGTCTTGCTATTAGCTCGGCAACTCGTGTCCATACCCCCGCATTATGTTTTGTAGATGTCTTCTTTAACGCATTAATGAGCGCGCGTGTGTTGGGGTCAGTTGGTCCAGATTTGACTGATTTTTCCATGTTGTCACACCTCATAGTGAATTCGCGTAGTCAAGAGCCAACCTGATTCTCTCTTTCAGTAACTCAGAGGCTTTCTCAACAATGTCCTCGGGACTTAGGGCGCCTGATGATTCTACTTTGAAGAGGTAACTATCTTTCTTTGAATCAATAGTTATTGCGCCAGGTTCGCAGACTTCAACACAGGCCTCACAAAGACTACAGTCCAGGGTGTTCTGTGTAGATATTGTATCGCCCTCAATCAGTAAGATGTTCTTTGGACAAACATCGACACAATCTCCACACTGGTTGCATTTCTCCTTGTTCACTTCGACTATGGGTACATACTTGTATGAAACGGTTGAAACCGGTTGAAACTTGGCGTTTTCCACACCTTTTCCGAGTCGAGCATATGCCTCGATAATTAGGCGTTGGTTGCGAGCCAGTTTTACCAAGGGGATATCGCCTGATGCAGGAATTATCTTAGGGTCCTGTGATGTCAGGTCACGGGAGTAGATAATCTTCTCTTCATCACCTGTTTCTTCTTCTAGAGTAAGCGTACACTGACAAAGACTGCAACCTTTGCCTTCGCAATCACAATCCTCTGGTAAGTTGTAGCTATCGAGATCTGTTACAAGAGGCATTAGACCCAGCCTGTGAGCGAGCATCTCATCATACATGACGCTAGTATTCTCAAGAACAAGCACTTCATCTATCGCCATTGATGGCAATCTGGTAAGCATGGTCCTGCGTAATGCATTAGCAAACGCAACATCCACACCTTCCACTAGGAAGTGAACGATGTTGTCCTGTTTGTGGATTATCGTGATTTCCATCGACTCACCTGACCGTTATGTTTCAGTTCATACCCAAAAGACATTCATTCCCGGACGGACTCGCCATGCGACCTGATGTGGTCGGATGACTCACTCGCCCATGTCCTGGGCGTCTTCGCCTGCTTTCTCTGAACATAAAAGGCTTGTCCTACGACCGGTCATTAAAAAAGGAATTTGAATGTGGAGGGATGTAGTAGCTATGCAGCTACTTCGACAATGTCTCGCAGTCCATTTACAATAATCTTGTAACCATTAAGACGCTGTTTCGGATCAATTGCGACCATGCCAACAGTGGGAACTCCGAGCAAGTCTTGTACTGACTCAGGTCTCATTGACCCAGGAAGGTCCTGCTTATTAGCAACAGCGATTACCTTCACGCCATTTAGTTGACTCTTGTACTTCTCAAGTAGCTGACGAGTTTTGAGGACAGCTTTTGGATAACTCTCAGTAACCACGACAACCATCTTGCTACCTCTCATGAAGTCGGGCCATAGGAATTCAAAATGGGACTGACCACCCATCTCGATAAGAGAAACCTTGGTGCTACTGTCGATAGTGATTGTTCCACAGCTCATACCTGCAGTTGGTTGGTAGTTTGTCTCCAACTTCGTGACCCCATCAGTTAGCAATTTGATCAGAGTAGACTTACCCGCATAGCCTGATCCCATTAGGGCAACTTTGACATAATGTGTCATGAGAGTTAACTCCAAGTTGAACGTGTTTGGATAGAGTATAGGTTGATGTATTTCGGGCGTAATACTCACTGTTGGAAAAACGCCACCTCTGACTCTCTATTAAGGGTGATGAAATGGTGTGATATGATAATACAAAAGGCGCGTGATAGAAGAGCTTAACAGGCAAAGCGAATTTGCCAATCGGGTGATGATGAGATGCCTTCTAAGGGTCCACAGATTATTGTAATTGAGGATGGGGCCTTAGGTGAACTTGATGCACTGATGGAGGATTATGCCAACCCTATCTGTGTAACTGATGATTTGATTCACTCAGAGTACTCTCAATTATTAGAGAGTGCAATCGGGAAACCTTGTAGATGGCTAATGGCCTCCACTTATCGAGCTGATACTAACACTGTTCTTGGGAATGTCGATATCGTACTGGGATTCGGTGGAGGAAGTAGTCTAGATGTGGCTAAGCTGATCTCTCGGGATACTGGCATAGACTGGATATCAATACCTACGGCAGCATCCCACGATGGTATAGCAAGCGAAGTTGCATCTGTGAGTCATAATGGATACAAATATTCAGAGAAGTGCAAAGGACCACTTGCAGTGCTTGCTGACACTTCAATTATCTCAAGGGCACCTCCTAGACTAAGACTTGCAGGTCTTGGGGACATAATCTGTAAGACATCTAGCTTGGCAGAATGGAAATTGGCTCATGAGGTGAAAAATGAGTCGTTTGATGATGAGGTCTATTCCATAGTAAGGAAGGCTTTGGATTCAGTTCTCGCGGATGATTCCCTTGAAAACTTAATCAGTGCCGAAATCGATGCAGGACGTGCCATGAGCATTTTTGGCAGTTCACGACCATGTTCTGGGACTGAACATGCAATCTCTCATGCAATGGACAGAAGTTGTTCAGAACTGCATGGACTACAGGTCGCTTTTGCCACGCCGTTATGTCTTCATTATCTTCAAGAAACTAGTTGTACTGAGTACAAATCTGGTGATATTCTAAGCTTTATGTCAGAAAGAGATATGCCAACAACTCTTTCTGAGATGAAAATCAGTACAGAGCAATTCATTGAGAGCATACATCAAGGTCTTAACATTATGAAAAAGAGAAACAGGTACTCTGTTTTGACCCATCTAGATGTGGATGATAGCTCTCTTAGATCCATCATGGTAGAACTCGGATACTAAAATGTCGATACACTTCGACAGTTTTAAAAGATGTTAAACTGACGGCGCAGGAGAACCTGTTCGTTGCAGAACAGGTCAAATTTGCATATACCGATGAAGAACTAAACTGAGGTAGAGATTAATGCCAAAGCCAAGTTTTGTAGAATGGGAGCCTACTGAGGAACTTCAGAAGAAGGCCCTTGAGGCTCTAGAAATAGCCAAAGACACAGGTCGTATCAAGAAAGGTATCAATGAAGCAACAAAGAGCATTGAGCGTGGCATAGCACGCTTGGTAATCGTGGCTGAAGATGTTGAACCCCAAGAAGTAATCATGTACTTACCCGGTCTTTGTGATGACAAGAAAGCTCCTTACATCTTTGTGAAAAGTAAGTCAGACCTTGGACACGCTGCAGGCATCGAGCGACCTACTGCTGCCGTTGCAATCATTGTTGACGGCAAGGCCAAGGAACTCGTTGATGATCTCGTCGAGAAGATCAACGGTCTTCGTAAGTAAAGTCCAGGTGATGGCCGACAATGAGCAAAGACGAAGAGGCAACACCTTCAATTCCTGCAGAAGTAATCCAGCTCTTAGGGCGAACTGGAGTGACTGGAGAAATCACTCAGGTCCGTGTGAAGATACTGGATGGTAGGGACAAAGGTCGAGTCCTAACTCGTAATGTAAAAGGGCCCATTAGAATGGGAGATATCCTAATTCTAAGAGAAACTGAACGTGAAGCCCGTAAGATGAGGAGGCGCTAGTCATGGTTGGTACCCAACGCTGCAGCTTCTGTGGGAAAGATATAGAGCCAGGAACTGGTTCTGCTTTTGTACAAACCAAAGACGGAGCGGTGTTCTGGTTCTGCTCTAACAAGTGCAAAGTTAACAGACTCAAACGTCGAATGAAGCCCAGAGACACAAAGTGGACCACCGCCTATGAGAAAGGTGGCAAGGTTTCTCGATAAATCCGTAAAAATATGGAACCAAAGGTGGTCTGTACCACCTGAGGTTTCATCTATGCTTTTTCTACTTCTTCCTTGACAAAATCAAAGATTACTGATGCTAATGCGGTGATTTCTTCGTGAGTGATGTCCTTCGAGTCTTTTCCTAGAAATCTAACTAGGGATTCGAGAACATTGTCTGATATATCATGATTCTCGATTGCGTTTTTGACAACGTCACGAATCTCCATTGTATAATCAACGTCACCGGAGTCATACTGTTCGATGTATGCCTTAGCTTGTTCCTCAGCATCAGAGGACTCTTCGAGACCTCCCTCACCAGTCCAAAGCTCAATTTCCTTTGTAGCTGTTTCGGGAGCGTCAGATGCATGAGCTATATTTACTCCAGCCCAGATACCATACTTGCCTCGAAGTGATATAGGGTCAGCCTTTTGGACAAACGTTGCACCAAGAGCGTCACGAACACCTTGGATTACATCATCGGCTTCAAAGATCATGACCAACACTGGAGCTGAAGAAATGAAGTCAACCAGCCATGGAAAGAAGGGTTTTTCCTTGTGAACTGCATAGTGTAGCTTGGCTAGTGACTCTGAAACCTTCATCTCTCGAAATGCGCGTATTTTGTAGCCCCGATCCATAAGCGCCTTCAGAATTAATGCGCTAACTCTTCGTCGGGCAGTGCCATCTGGCTTGATTATTACAAACGAGCGTTCCAAATTGTTTCACCTGTAGCTCTCATGATACATAGATGTTGTATCTACAACTCTCGCGGGAAAGAGGGGGAATATAACACATTTCATTTGACATACTTAAGTAAAAGCGACACTTTCATAACTGTGACCTGTAGTCCAACAGCCAATTCCTAGTGGGGTGCCAGCCATGACGGACAATGCCAAGTTACGTTCACCAATCGTCACTGTCTTGGGACATATTGACCATGGAAAGACATCATTGCTTGACAAGATGCGGGGTACTGGGGTTCAGGATAGAGAGGCTGCTGGTATCACTCAACACATTGGTGCTTCATTCTTTCCTACTGAAACAATCCTCTCAATTTGTGGAGACCTTCTGAAAAGTGTCAACACAGAATTGACTATTGATGGTCTACTCTTTATCGATACTCCAGGTCACGAAGCATATCTTAACCTCCGGCGACGTGGTGGTGCTATTGCGGATATTGCAATACTGGTAGTTGACATTAATGAAGGGCCTCTCACACAATCCTACGAGTCACTCAAAATCTTACGATCTGGGAAGACTCCCTTTCTAATAGCGGCAAACAAGCTCGACAAAGTTCCAGGATGGAGAGAGAAGCCGGGAATGACTCTTTTCGAAGCTATTAAGGCCCAAGGGCAATCAACACAGAATGAAATCGATAGACGGCTCTATGAGATTGTGGGGGCTCTCTCAGCAAATGGTATTCAATCAGAGAGATTTGACCGTGTTGAAGATTTCAAAAAAATAGTGGCTATCGTACCAACTAGTGCTAAGACAGGAGATGGAATTCCTGAACTTTTGATGGTCCTCTCGGGTCTGACTCAACAGTATATGAAGGACCGGCTGAGTATTTCAGAAGGACCTGCAATAGGCGCCATTCTAGAGGTACGAGAGGAAACAGGGCTAGGAATCACCTTGGACACAATAATCTACGAGGGAGTGCTAAAGAAAACCGATACAGTTGTTATCGGTGGACTTGATGGTGTCATTGTGGCTAAGATTAGAGCCCTATTGCTACCAAAGCCATTGGATGAAATTAGAGACCCCAAAGAGAAGTTCACTCACGTAAACGAGGTCCATGCAGCAGCTGGTGTCAAGATAGTTGCACCAGACATAGAGGGAGCAGTGGCCGGTGCTCCAGTATATGCTGTCACTAATCCAGAGCTCCTTGAAGAAATCAAGCAAAGGGTTCAAGACGAAGTCGGTGCAATTCGAATTCAAACAGACAAGTCGGGAATTGTCCTAAAGACTGATACATTGGGATCATTGGAAGCAGTAACTCAATTCTTACAAGAACGCAAGGTGCCCGTGAGAGCAGCAGACGTAGGACCTATTGTAAAACGAGATATCATCGAAGCTCAGGCGTCTGGTGATACAGAACCCCTGAATGCCGTTGTTCTTGGATTCAATGTCAAATTTGGACCTGATATAGAGGACCTAGCTGCTGAATTGGGTGTAGAAACCTTCCTGAATGAGGTCATTTACCGCCTCTATGATGATTATAATGCGTGGTTGATTGTCAAGAGGGAACAAGCAAAAGCAGAGTCTCTTAGTTCCATTATTCGACCTGGAAAGATTGAGCTGATGCCAGATTATATCTTCAGACAAAGTGGCCCGGCTGTTGTAGGCGTAAAGGTTTCAGGTGTAGTTAGACCTAGGACTACATTGATCAATGAAGAAGGAAAACGGGTTGGTACGATTCTTCAGATACAGGATAGAAGTGTCACAATCGATGAGGCTACAGATGGTATGGAAGTAGCTGTTTCAATACGAGGTCCTACGATTGGTCGGCAAGTGAAGAATACAGAAATTCTGTATACAGATGTGCCTGACAAGCATGTTCTGACAATCAGAAAGAAGTTTCTAGATGATCTCTCACAGTCGGAGCTAGAAGTACTGGAGGAGTTAACTACCATCAAGAGAGCCGCTGGAGCCTTTGTCTGAGCTCTATTGACAATTGGCAATGTTTTTAGGCAATTCCGGGAAGAGCACCGATGCAGCGGGCAGGACGGGCCGTTTGCCGCGGTCGAGACCACATGGCACCAGTGGCGTCAGTAACCCCGTGGAGGATGAACCCCGACCGCGATGGGTTTCGCTGTGGGACTGTGATGGGCAGTCTCTGGAGTCTGTTACGGGTATAGCAACACTCGTAGGTTTGTTGTGATTACCTTAATCTTCCGAACCGGGTCAGGTCCTGGCGGGAACAGCCCTAAGGATGAGTAGTGGAGCCCCAGAGGTAGCTGCCTTGAGAAGCACAACGAGCTAACTCAGCGTGAGAAGGACATTCAATACATCGGGAGCCGCTGCACCTTTTCCTTCTCAATCCATGAAGAAATAGTAGTCTACGGTAATGTTTAAGAGAAAATTCCAATCCGCAAAGAATCAAGCTGAGGTTTCCGAGCCTGGTACGGAGCCAGCCTGCTATTCGCCCTTGCGTATCGCAGGTGGGCTGACAGTTGG
>MEHG01000113.1 GCA_001940705.1 Candidatus Thorarchaeota archaeon AB_25 | reverse complement strand
CTACCCCAGGATATGGAGGGTGTGTAGTTCAATATGATCCTGATGCATCTGAACCAGTAATATTGACACCGACTGTAAATACGCGTCCAATCATTGAAACTTCAGATGGGTTGTTACTCCTTGGGATAAAAAACACGATCTATAAGATAGAATCTGGTACTTTCTCAGAGTTCATAACCGACTTACCTTTTCGATGTGGAAGTCTTGTCTTAGATGGAGATGAAAATATCTATGCAAGTCTCGTGAATGACTCTGTCTCAATTCTACGAATAAATCCAGATGGTACAAACACAACTTGGTTTAGAAAGGACATGAAGACGTTTCCAGAAGCACTGGTTTACGATTCAAGGAATGATTGGATGATTCTCATGACTTATGAGTTCGGAAATCGGACACTCGACCTATGGAGACTGCCTATTGATAACCCAGTTGATTATTCAAAAATAACATCCATTGAGAACGCCACATGGGGTGACTTCACAGTTGACCGATCAGGCAATATCTATGTACTAGAACGGGGCGAAAACGTGTTGTACAAGATTCCTGATGGTTCAAACATACCACAAGTCCTGAAGACGAATGTGGTTGAACATGCATATCTTGTATATCCCCATATTGCATATTCAACCGATGCAGATGCAATCATCATGACCCGAAATGATGACCTCCAGGCGTGGCCGGTAGATGGTGGTAGTTCGTATATTCTCGGAGTAACTGCTTCAGGAATTGATCATGAAGGACTCTTTGAAAACCCAGAGGGAGATTTGGTTGGCACACATGCGGGTCAAATCTTCAAGCTCCACTATGACAGTACAACAACACCAACAGAACCAACAACCCCATACGAACCACCTGAATCGTTCCCAGCAGTGATAGTTGCCATTGGTGCGGGAGCTGTGGTTGCTGTAGTTTTGATTGTGTACTGTGTGAAATCTAGGAAGTAGCTTCTCTCGGTTTTTCTGAGAGAAGTAAAGATTACCTAGATTCTCGCGGATTTCTTTCGGGTATTCAAGATGATTAAGGATTCAGTCGCAATTCAACGTGCAGAAGTTGAGGATGCAGAAGTGCTCACAGAAACCTGCAAGAGTGCATTTGATTCTGATTCAGAGTTTGGAGCCCCTAGACCTGGTGGACCACCAGGTTATGAATCACTTGAATGGAATATTGAAAAGATCAAGAATCGATACCTACACTACTACAAGATCCTCAATGAAGAAGAAATCATTGGAGGATTCATTGTAGGCGATAGAGGACCGAATTATCAGGTATGTGAACGAATCTGGATTAATCCCAGCCAGATGAGAAAGGGAATGGGTACAAGAACTTTTCATCTAATCTGGGAAAAATACCCCTTAGCAGACCTGTGGGTCCTAGGAACTCCAGAGTGGAATACAAGAACGAATCCATTCTATCAGAGCATTGGTTTTGTTCAGATAGGAAAAACGCATGAGTACTCATGGGATGGAATTTACTACGAGAAGAAGATCACTGAGGGATTTCCAATAGCGATGTCCAGAATTGAAGATATCAAAGACCGTCAACAAAGAGTGATTGTTGAAGGAAGAGTGGAGAATATTGCTGGACCCCGCGCAGTGTCTTCCCGAAAGACAGGAGAAGAGCTAAAGGTTGCAGATATCACCCTGTCAGACGACACAGGATCAATCAAACTCGTCCTCTGGAATAAACAGATTCCACAGGTCAAGGTTGATTCCAGTATTCGAATTGAGGAGGGGTATGTGAAAACATACCGAGATGAACTACAGATGAGCGTGGGTCAGTGGGGAATGATCATCACACTAGTCTGAGAACATCATTCCGCGAATTCGATTTGCTCGTCCTCTTCCTTCGGTATCGCATTATTCCGGGAGTATCTAAACGATACAAGAAGAGCGACAACACCAATAACAACCATGACAATAGCAGCGACGAAACTCCCTCTGTATGCATTCGCATTCGAAAATCCTTGACCAATCAGGATGTCTGCAATAGGTCCTGCAACCAATGTTGCAGCAATCCCCCAACTGAGGAAGAAGGTGGTGTTGTAGTACGCAAATAGTCTACCTCGGTACTCTTTGGGAGCCATTCTAGCAACAATGGAATAACTCGATGCGTTAATGATAACTTCCGATGCGCCTCTAAGGAAGGAGGCCATCAATGCTAGAATGAATGTTGGGGCAACTGTTAACCACGCTATCCCTGCAATGGCGGATAAGACTCCAAACATCATCACTTTGTTATCATCAGTTTTCGAAACGACGGACCCAACCAACAGCCCAGCTATCATATTTGCGATACTGCGGACATTGCTAAAGAGTGCAATATCCACTCCCGATACGTTGAATCCTGTTGGATCTTCTAGAAAGAGTGAGGTTATGAGTGCTATTGAGTTTCTCCCAAAATTGATGAAAACCAGAGCTACAATGAATATCAGGTAACCAACACGGAGTTGGCGAGGAAGCTCACTGAGTGAGAAATTCTCTGAGTTTTCATCGGTGTGAGATTTCTGAGATGAATCGTCCGTGTTCAGACGAATCGTGAAATAGACAATGAGGCTTGATAATATCATTACAACTGCAGCAACATTGAAGATGCTTCCATCGGCAAATCCTCCAGTGTCATAGAGGGTCCCACCAAGAATAGCACCACCAATTCCACCAAAGCCTCCAATAATTGAGAATTGCCCCATCAACTTCTTTCTCTCATCGATCTCAGTCAATTCCGACACCAATGCGGACCACCCCACATTGGACATGCTCCAGAAGATTTCGATAATTCCTAGCGAGAAGATAATCACATAGCCAGCAACAATCAACTGATTCATTCCAAGGAAGAACATGTATCCAAGAACCATGAATATGTGCCCGACCCCTGCTAGAAACTCTCCAACTGCTACAAATTCTACTGGCTTTCGATACTTGTCCAGAAGATTGCCCCAGAGAAAAGATTGAGTGAGTGCATTGGCAATCATTCCAACAGTTGCCATCAATGTCACCTCGGTGGTTGAGAGACCTAATGACCTGAGATATATCGACAGGAACGTGTATACTATTGATCTACGAAAGTAAGTGAGAATTTGAAATGTAGAAAGTCCAGTGAACTCTCTTCCTTTGAGCTTGGAATAACTCAGAAAACTCAACTTGAATCTCAGCTGTTCATCTCTATCTTAAATACAAATTACTGTATTCAGTAAAAGACAGCAAAATTCATTGCAGGAACTCATTAGATTCTGAGCCACTCATCGGCTAGTCACTTGTTTTCTGTCCAGCTGTTCCAAATTAAATTTCACTTTCATGAATAGGATTTCGTCATCAGAGGGATACTTCGCTCAGTTCAATAATCGTAGTAGCCAGATCCCGAGCTACTATAGTAATCCATTGTTGTTTCCCTGCCGCGACGTGATACCATTATTATTATTGCAACAACTGCTAATCCTATACTGCCTCCTCCAACGATGAGTAGGGTCGGGTCAACATCCCCTAGAAATGGTGGTGGTGAACTTGGCTCTTCCATGGACATTAGAGTGATCTTTACAATCACATCATCATTTTCATCATATTGCCACTGTTGAATCAAATACCCATCCTCAAGGTCTATCCATGCACGTGATCCCCCTTGGTAGTAGTCCCATGAATCTGAATCACCGAAATCAGTACTAATACCCTCGAATACAAAGGTGTCAATCATAAAACATTCGTACTCTCCTGCTTCAACAGTCACATTCTCTGTGAATAGTGAACCGTCTTCTTCCGTTATCAAGAATGAATACTCATGGAAATCCTTTGATTCTATAAACACACCATCTTCATAGTATCGCTCAGTGTACGTTTCCTCAAATAGTGTATCATTATTGGTAATTGTGGAGTGATTTCCATATTCATACATCGGAGCGAATGTTACCTCCTGGTAACCAGATAAGTGATAGGAATAGGTCACCTCGGATTTGACCAGTTTTCCATTGATAGCGGTATAGCTGTACTGGTTGGAGATGTCAATATATCCTGAATCTTCGGATGAGAGACGATAGTCTGGCCGATGAATGAAATAGTGTGAATGATATGTTTCGAAATAGGTCTGCAGAGATTCATTTGAGTAATACTCATAGGTCTCCATCTCGCCCTCAAGGATAATTCCTTCAAGATCTAGCCAATAATTATACTTCCCCAAGAATCCTCGTCCTTGTGCACTCACTGGCGTCACGCAAACAAGTGACGTGCAGAGAACACTAACACACAGGATAGTGAATCCAATGAGCAAGTTCCTATCTTTCATTCGAAACAACATGTCCTCATTCAATCCAAAATCGATGTGGGGTTTTGCTCAATAAATAACTTGTTAGTGGAATTCAGTGGATACATAAGTCAGGATTGCATCTTGAGTGGAATGGAGGATTGGCATCAACAATGACACCAAAGAAAAAGAAGCCCTCAACATTATCCAGAGTGTGTGGGATGATTGTTGCACTAGTCTTCATTGTCATTGCAGTATACATTGGATTAAATGCTCAACAGATGGGACATGAATTGATCATGTATTTTGCTTTTGGAATGGCTGCTCTTTGTTTTCTTTTGTGCATAGGTATTGGAATTGGGAAAGTGACCCCTACAACTTACATGGGAACACTCGACATGTAAAAACACAAAGGAGAGTTCCTTATTTCAAATCAAGAGAAAGGGATGAGATGGTTTCCATCTGTTCTGACGATAGTGAGACACGCATAGCCCCAGCGTTCTGTTCTGCTTGGTACGACTTGCTAGCTCCCGGAATCGCGATGACTGTGTCACCATGATAGTTGATGGTCCAGCTCAATGTGATTTGTGCGACAGTGGCATCATGTTCTGATGCAATGGTTTCAAGTGTTTCGACCAGTGATTGAGTTTTCTTCAGACCTCCACGAAGTCGATTTCGCCGCATTCGAGGCATCACTTTAAGAAGCTCGGGATTTGAATGAAGTTTACCAGTTAATACTCCCTGACCTAATGGAGTGTAGGCCATGATAGTGACCCCCAGTTCCTTTGCTGTTTCCAAGGTACCATTGAACTCAATCCCACGCCTCAGAAGAGAGAAATTGACCTGATTTGCTGCGAGCGGAATTCCGCGTTCAGCAAGAGCTTCATGAGCCTTGATCATTCGGTCATTTGAAAAGTTGCTCACACCAACTGCACGGATCTTACCAGACTCCACAAGGTCTGCCATCTCATCCATTTGGGTTTCAATGGAAGAAACGGAGAGAGGCATATGAACAAGATAGAGGTCTATCGGGTAGGGCTCAAGTCTTTGAGAGCTCTTCTCTGCAGACTTGCGCATAGACTTGGCTCTTTTCATCATTGGAAACCATTTGGTTGAAATGACTACATCTCCGGGAGATGTTCCTGCAGCTTGCAAAGCACGTGTAACGGCGCATTCTGAATATCCAGAGCCATATATCTCAGCTGTGTCAATCAGGTTCATCCCAGATTCAAGTGCAACTTTAACGACCTCATCCTGCGTATCCGGTTCAACGGGTCCCAACATGAACTTGAAGAAACCTTTTCCACCTGCGAACTCCATCGCTCCAAGACCGATTGGAGTGACCTCAATGTCTGTCTTTCCTAGTCGTCGTTTGACTATATCCTGCATGGTCAATCAGTTTTGTTTCTCGGTTGCTACTTTTAACCGCTCATATATGTCCCCTGCTTTTGAGAAGGGACAGGCTTTGACACAAATTGAGCATCCATAGTATTGTGCAAAGTATTCAAAACATTCTTGCTGTTTGATGTTGGTGACTCTTCCTGTGTCATGAGTCACTGCTTCTTCGAGGATAGCTTGTGGAGGACATTGTTTGATGCACAATCCACAAGTCTTACAGTATTCATCGATCCATGCATGGCTATTCGAATCAACAAACGGCAAATTTTCAATGCTTGTGTAGACTGCAGCCAGCCTCACTCTTGGTCCAAAATCAGGAGTAATCAAGAGACCGTGCTTTCCAACCCAACCAATTCCAGCCTTTTGAGCGAGGGGAGGAAACAGAACCAGACCGCCAAGAGGATGGTCCGCCTGAGCAGCATATCCTTTTTCTCGTAAGAACTCAGCAATCCTATTGGCAGCCTTTCCTAAATCATCGTAGGTTGCAAATACCATGTTCATTGTTTCCTGGCTTGCCGCCTTGTCGATTTTCTCCTTACTCATTTCCATTGCCAGAATTATAGCATTGTCAAAGAGTGCGCCCATTTCTTGAAAGATAAGGTCTTGAGGTAGCTTGACAAATTCCATCGCACCTACTCCGTGAGATTGAGCAAATTCCTTGAGCTGTTCTAGGAACTCAGGTGGAGCATTTATGGAAGCACCGACGGGATTTTCAGGGATTGAATCAACTGAGAGGTGGATGTTCTTCATGACTGAGAGAAGGCGTCTTATAGGAAACATATGCCTCAGTTGAATGTCATCTCGTTCTTGTATGAGATTCATCATCTCGAGAGGAATCTCAAACCTAGTTGGGGAGTTTGATGTTGATGCAGTACCTCAGGTATATCATGGACTGATCGCTGCTTTGCAATCAATTTCAAAATTCTAGGCTTACCAAATACTTTGATGAAGAAAGTTGTGAACCTGTGTTTGAATCCCATTTTTCAAAGACCTCAGCACTCTTCGTGAATCATTCTAGGTTTTAAGTTCGCAGTTTACGGGTTACTGAAATCGATGCGGAGGAATATGCACCCTATCACTTCATCATGTACGACTGGGAACCATGACTCATTGCCTCTGGTCTCCGCTACATGGTACAAGAAGGGGAAACTCCCCTCCCTGTTGATCTAGCAACTCGACCGGATATAGACGAACCACTCGATTCTCTCAGGTGTGGGGTCTGAGCAGACATACCCAAATCCCTTAGCGTGATCGTTTATCGGGTCGTCCAATTGTGGCTGGAAGGGATTTGTTGAGTTTGTACCATAGAACATTGCAACTTTCCTATCAGAAGGTTGAAACTCAACAGCTGCTCTAAACCATGATTCCATAATTGTGAGAGCTGGAAGTGGATATAGACCCGTCATATATTGGGCAAACTTTAGTCCCATACTATTAGTGTTTTGAGCACTTGTAGCAAATCCGAGGACTTGATGAACTCCCTGAAGGGCGGGGCTCCATCTCTCGAAGATGTTTTTGGCTACGTATGGGTCGTACCAAGCTAATACACTGCACGAATCAAATGCAATCATGTCAAGGTCTCCATCGCCCAGTTTCATCTGGTCGAAGCGGGCACGATCTTCATCATGGTTCGAAGTGAAAGAAACCGCACGAGTTCCACCATGTCCTTGGTAGTATACCATATCAACTGCATCAATCCACTGGGAGTCATTACCATGGTTAATCGTAGTATCTCTAAAGTCCGATTCCCAAGCACTGTATTCTCCCCAATTGAATTCCAAGCTATAACCACCAACGCTTCCCATATGGTTGTAAAAACCTTCAGAACAACTTTGAGATCCTGTTAACATATTAGCACCATCGTATGTATGGTATGATAGCCCAATCCATTCGATTCCAACCTCTTTGATCCCGTCGTCATATGCACCCGTGGGAGCACTGGGCTGATATACAGGATTCCTTTCTACCCCACTAGATGCGGAAGTAATCGGAAGGAAGACAAAAGCTGAAAATAACATCAGTAGGAAGAAAATTACAAGGGCACCTCTCTTCTTCGCGACAATGAGAAAAGCGGTTAGGAGAATTAATGCACCCAATCCAATCAGAACAATCTCCATATTAGCAGCCATGGCAGCTGTCGAGTCAATTTTGACCGAAATCTCATCACGACTAAACCGGTCTTCTGAATCTCTAATGAGAACAGAAATTGAATGAGGATAGGCAATATTACTCTTGATAGCTTCTGACAGAGTTGAAGTGGTGAAGCTGCTAGTAGTAGCACTCGAAAAGAGGACACCGTCGACATGGGAATACCACTGATATACATAGGGAGGAGTGCCAAAGAGAACATAGCAGTCGAAGGTGACGGGACTTCCAGGCTGGACTGTGATACTACCTGACGGTTGAATGATTTGTACTTGAGGGTCAAATTCAGTTGCGTCGAATTTCAGATGAAAATTGGCACCAGCCCCATCGCTATCAGGTTTAGCAAACGTTACATCGTACACCGGAACGAGAAGGTCGTTGTTCGAATCCTCTTCACCTGTGTCGTAGACAAGGTTGTACTCCACAACATCATCAGCAGAGAATCCATAGGTAGACATTATTGAATCAAATTCGATGAGCACTGCAGTTGTATACGCGGTAGATTTGATATCTCTCCATCTCCAATCAAAACCAACAATATTCTGAGCAGTACTAACC
>MEHG01000112.1 GCA_001940705.1 Candidatus Thorarchaeota archaeon AB_25 | reverse complement strand
AGCTTTCTAAAAATTGCAATAATTACAGTACTGATCTCAGGTGGTCTTGCAGGCATTGCTGGAGTAGGGGAGGTTGCGGGTAATCCCAATTTCTTTAGACTGCGTCCTGAGTTATCCAGGTTTCTGGGATTCACAGGAATTGCTGTAGCATGGCTTGGAGGACTAAGTCCCTTGGGGATTATTATTAGCGCGCTCTTCTTTGCTGGTTTGTTAGCAGGAGGCGTTCGGATACAAGGAGCGGGACTACCTGTATCAGTGGTTGATCTGTTCAATGGTGCTATCCTGTTCTTTGTACTTCTAACTGAGTTCTTCCTTAGAAACACAATCGAATGGAGGGTGGTATCTTGACTCTCGAACAGACAGCCTCCTCAATTGTAGTTGCAGCAACTTTCTTCCTGCTTCCCACCTTAGGTGAAATCATAACAGAGCGGTCTGGAGTTCTCAACCTTGGAATTGAGGGTATGATGATTTCTGGAGCCGCTAGTTCTTTTGCCGTCGCTTATACTACTGGAAATATCTGGCTTGGGCTGATTGCGGGAATGGTGGTTGGTGGAGCATTGTCTCTAATTCATGCTATCGTCACAATCACATTCAATCGAAACCAAGTAGTTTCTGGCATCTCACTGACTATCTTTGGAACTGGACTGAGTGGATTACTTGGTCTCGGTTTCGCTGGATTGCCCTTGGTTCCACTCCAACCCATCCAAATTCCAGGTCTAAGTGCCATTCCTTTCATTGGATCGGTGTTTTTCAGTAAGAATATCCTAGTATATCTGTCATTCATTTTGGTCCCAGTCCTCTGGTTCTTCTTGTACAAAACCCGTTACGGAATCATTGTACGTACTGTTGGTGAGAATCCAATGGCAGCCTATACACAAGGCATCGATGTTAATCGGGTCAGATACCTCTGTGTGATATTCGGAGGTGTGATGTGTGGTTTAGGTGGCGCCTATCTAACACTAGGATGGATTCCTCTGTGGGTTGAGGGAATGACAGCAGCAAAAGGGTGGATTGTCATCGCAATAGTTGTGGTTGGATTATGGCATCCAGTTGGGGTTTTGTTTGGAGCCTACATTTTCGGAACTTTTGAGGTCCTACAATTCACATTTCAGCAGTTTGGTATCCCTCCACCATTCCTGAACATGCTACCCTCTGTAACAACCATTTTGTTCCTTGTGATGTGGGGAATCCTCTTGAATCGGTCAAAAGTAAAACGGATAATAGGTGCACCGACGTCATTATGCGTACCATTCGAAAAACCATGACATCAGTCCAAGGATTTTCTTATCCTTGGAGTAACTATCATCCTGTGTATCACGATGTGAAATGGTGGCAAACACACGGGAATCGTGGTAGGAGGGGGGAGTTTTCGTATAAATGAGGGCATTGTTACGAAAAACAAGCCCGTGCGTTCGCCTTTGTTTTCAGTTAATCTTCAAGAATCATATGTCCATGAACATCATTCATCTCATTGAACCGGTCGTATACCTCTGATGATACTCTCTCAAGATCTTCTATCCTGAGTGAGTCACCAACTCCTTCCAGAAGCATTCTCCTAAATCTTGAATTCAGATATTCATCCAGCTCTTGAACTGATCTGAACGTTACTTTCAGACTTACTTTATCCTCACTATGTTGATACACCTCTACTCTTGCGTTAGTGTGTGTCGGTCCTTTGCGTAGCTCTTCCACGATTGCTAGAGCGTTCCTGATGTCCTCCCAGACTGTCAGGGTCTTGTCAAGAAAAATCAGGTCCTCAGTGTCGGGTGGTGTTGGCGTGGCGATATCCCTACACATTTTCCTATGATACAGTTCACGCGGAACGAGATAACGATGTATCTCGGCAAGTCCGAGCTAATACAGAAACTCACTTCGTCTCGGTCTTTGGTCGATTCAGCACATAACTGAGAGTGAAGAGAATCAAGAGGAATATCTGTGACACTAAGAATACTATAGCAGTCAATTGAGGCAGAAATCCTGCTGCAGTACTGAGTATATCACTAATCATCAGACCTACGACGACAGGAAACGCTGTGATTAGGAGAACGTCCTTTCTCTCAACTGGTTTCATGTATCCCCAGATGAGAAGAACTGTCCAGCCAATCATCATAATTCCACTCATGTATGAGGCATAGAGATAATCGGGTCCAGGGACAAAAGCCCCGAGTCCAGCTGTAAGAGCAAGTACATCTGGAAACAGCATCTGTACAGCGACAAGCGTGTCCAAGATAGCTCCGATTATGTAACTAATTTTCAATAGAATAACTGGATTCTTCATTCCAACAACCACCCTGCTTGAAACAGCAACGGTTGCTTTTATTGCCTGCTGTTTCAGTTCCACTCAATTCTACTGAGATGGGGCTTCAATCCAATTGGCACTTTAGATTGATCATTCAGTTTCGAGGAAGCAGTCAGAGTAGTGACCTGATCGATACCAAACTTGATGAGGTTTGGACAGAGAAAGAGTGGTGAAACATCGACAGTTTCTAGTTGATTCTTCTCAAGTGTCAGGTTTCTGAGCTTCTTACACTTGCTCAAAACAGAGAGGTCTATACTCTCAAGTTTGTTTTCATAAAGATGGAGCGCCTTGAGGTCCTTGCAATTCACAAGAGGTGTGAGGTTGATCGCCTTAATCCGGTTGAAGGACAGGTCAAGATGCATCAGACTGGTGCACCCCTCTAGGGGGGCAAGGTCGATCAGATCAATCTCATTTCCTCCCAATGAGAGTTCAAGAAGCAATCCACTCTCTCGAAGAGGACTGAGGTCAATATTTTGAATCTCATTCCCCGAAAGTGTTAAAGCTTCAATGCCCGAGAACTGATTGAGAACTGACAGGTCGGTGGTACCTATTCGTCTATCGCTGAGGTCGATACTTGTGGCACTTGGAGGGAATCGTTCGACTACTTTGCCACCCTTCTTGGTTTCGCTCCAGATGGTTATGTCATCCATTTCTGTTTCATCCGAGGTCTTCACATACATTCCTCACTTATAATCTGGTATGGGTAGTAGGCTTCCGATTTCATGTTCCAGATGCACATTCAAAAGCACCCCTAATTGTAGATAATTCAACTATGTCAATCAGCTGGAGTTATTTGGTCGGATTCATTGATGTGCTATACGACTTCTGGAGTTGTTCTAGTGAGTCTTAAAGGTCCGTTACGGGATAAGAAGGGTTACATCAAGACTGTCTTAGAACCCCTTGATGTAAGATTACAGAGTATGAGGAATCGTACAGTTGGAGAGGCGATTGCATACTACGAGATTATTTGGGACACTCCAACTGCAGAGCCTCGGACTGGTGAAATTGAAATCACGCTTCTATCGAGGTTTGATGATTTATTGTTCAGAGTTGTGCCGGACAGCATAGAAAGCCAACGGGTTGTGCGTAGACTCACTAGCCGTGCCACCAGAGTCCTGTTCAGACATACTGCTAATCTTGAGGTTTCTATAGATACATCTGCTGTCTGATTATTAGATCAGTTTTCTAATTGCCATCAAATCTTCAATGAAGAGCAGCCCGAATATCAGGTCTACAGTAACAAAACCCACAACCAAGATTGATGCTTGTCCAAGGAAGAACCACATTAACGGAATTATGAAGACTATGACCTTCTCGAAACAGGCCATCTGAATGAGACCGTGATTCTCCTTCACATTCTTGCTAACTATGTAAAATCCTATACCAAATACAAAGACCAGCCCCATGAAGGAATCAAACCAAAGCATTGTGTTTGGAATTGCAAGTCCAGTAGCTGGAAAATAATTAATGTCAATTCTTGATAGTGCCAAAAAGCCAATTGCAAGGGTCCAGTTCCATATCGCTGCAGCAAGGAACATGAGTCGATGATATCGTTCTCTTTCCAATGTGGTTTCACCGACTCAGAATCTGAAAATCCAAGATATAACTCCAATGTCTTGCAGTCTGATGAGCATTCAAGAAGGTTTGGATCTGAAAAAGTAGTATAGGAGGGGTCACTTGGCCCCTCCCGAATTTGTATCTTCAATTAATTTCAGCGGATTTTCACAAAATAGACCACTAGCACTATGGCCACAACTGCGACTCCAACAGCAACACCAATGAGAAGAGGACCAAGTGTTGGCTCTGGGGTTCCTAGTGAAATCACAAACTCTGTGAATCCAGTATAGTTGTTTCCAATGAGAATACTAAAACCAGAGTTGGTCACATCCTCTGGGAGTATGATGTCCGCTTGATCTGTGAGCGTTTGGTCACCACCTACGGCTATCGTAGTGGCCAGGACATTGTCAGCAGAATCAAGAATGGATATACTCTCTTTGCTACCCAGACGAGGACTTAGACACTCAGTCCGAACTGACAGTGTCATGTCTTCACCAGCATTTATTCCACCTGTTATCCCAGTGAAGATCACATTGATTCTGGGAGTCATCTCAAGTAGGTATTCGAATGATGCAAGCAGGTCTTCCCAGAGTGGATTGATTCCCTCCTCTACTGGATTGAAGTAGCCATAGATACCTTCCCACTCACGAATGATGTGTGTACTGTTTTCCTCGATAATCACATGTGCTTCTTCTGTATCTACTGAACCATTGTGATAGATCTCGAATGTGATGGGTACTGTGGTGCCTCGTTCGTAGTACATCCATTCACCCCAACCGCCGCTTGTTCCGGCCTCTTGTGAGGTTTTCGAAGGCAAATAATCGAGATACTCATTAAAGCTATCTGGCAAAATATCAGCAAAATCAAGAGTCATCTCATAATAGAGTTGATTCTCTGGCCAGTTCTCATATGCGTCAGTTGGAAAGTAGGTTGTGTTGATTCCCGAGTGCAGTGAGTATGCCATTGCAAATCGGTGGTTCCGTGCGAAATCGCGAAATGCCCGCGTTTCATTTTCTGAGAATGGTTCTTCTCCACAGTATACTTGTGTTTCCGGAATAAGCAAGTCACCACCGCCAACACCCCAGAATGTGCCATAGTTCCGATTGAGGTCCACCAGACCAACCTCGTCTTCATTGAATAATGTGTCATTATCATTGTCATCTCCCTCCCAGTACTCCCAATCGTAGTCGTTAATATCAGGAACTTCCGTAGAGTAATCCCTTTCATAAACTAGAAAGTTAGAGATCCATCCATCACCGTCGGTATCCTCAACGTCATCCTCACCGAATGAATCATCGTCATCATTGTCGTATGGTTTAAGATTTTTCCTAAGCCAGTGGTTTCCTTCGTTGACAACAACTTCTAGAGCGTCAGGATTGAGGGTTGGGATTACAAAGATCTCCTGTGTGTCAACATATTCAGTGATTGTATCATCAACACCGTAATTATTGAGCAGATGAAGTATGAATCTCAGTGCAAGTTCAACAGTAATCTGTTCTCGTCCATGATGATGAGCAACAACCAGAGTCTTAGCTTTCTGAACAGTGTTCAACTCGTTTGTGATGCGGAGACAGGTCAGATTGCGTTCTTGGTAGCTCTGGCCAATTATCTCTAAATCAACGAGCTCAGGCACCAGACTGTGTATGTTCTCAATCTCCTCATCCACCTCAACAGGGTCGTGGAACTGCTCATCGTAGAGCAGTGTGAGTGGACCCCAGGTTCGAGTAACAGATGGTGTGACTACCTTCTCAATGACCGGTACTAGACCTTCTGGCTGTGAAGCCATCACTTGAACAGGTGCAATGGTCAATGTTAGAATGAGTGTGAGAAGTAGCATCCTTGATTTATTGTGTGGGATTTCTGTTCACCTCTTGTTTTGCGCAAGCTCTGAAGTTCCCAAACATACTTCCGGACAATTCCGCATCCTGGGACCTATTAGCAGACTGTCACAGTATCCCCAGCCCCTATAATAGCCGTTTAGTTTCACGTAACGTCTTGCGGTTTTCCATGAAAGCCAAAGCTCCCTGAAGCAATGTACATAAGAGGAAGAGGGCGATGAGTTCCAGCGGCGACAGCTCATGAAGAAAGCAATCATCGTCTATGAAAGCGTCTATGGAAACACGAAGAAGATTGCAGAAGCAATCAGTGTGGGCATCAACGGGGTTGAGGGAGTGGAATGTGTAATCAAAAAGACTGGAGAGATTCACACCGATAATCTCTGCGATTATGATGCAATTCTGTTTGGATGTCCAAACCATAACCAAGAGCCAGCGTTGAATCTTGTACGTTTTATTGATAGGGCTGCGATAGTTCATCTCAAAGCGAAGATAGGTGCAGCATTTGACACGTACACTGGTGGTAACAAGGATGTTGCTGTTGTGAAGCTAGAAAAGAGAATTTTGGAGAAACTTCCAGGTATTTCCATTGAAGGAAGATTGTCAGCTAAGGTCACTGGTCGAAAAGGACCACTGGCTGAAGATGAAGAGTCAAAAGCGCAAGAGTTTGGGAATGAGTTCGGACAGAGGATTTTGGAGTAGCTGCCTAAGAATGCCAACAATTCATAAGCATCGGTGTATAGATTGATTCAAGATTTGCGTAGGTTAGGAGGTAGACCTTATGCAATGGAAGAAAGTTCTATTCGCTACAATTGTAGGAATTATTCTGTTCATCGCGGATATCAAATCAGGATTTATTGCATTCTCGCTGGGAGGAATACCTAGCATTTTCCTCATCGTGTTCATTGTGGGAATCCTTGCAGGTGACATCTCAGGAGGGTTCGTCGCAGGATTATTGACTGAGTTGTTAGGAACCGGACTACTAGCTGTGATTCCACAGATATTGATCCCCGAATTTACATTCACTGAAACAGAAATTTTGTTTCGAATGTGGATCATCATGGCTATATCAGTATCATACAGCACAACATATGGGACTGAACCAGTTCCATGGCTCGTTGGTATAGTTCTCGTGGCATTACTAGTCTTGCTTGCTCCTTTCGTTTTCGGATTTGCCCTTATATTCGGTCCTTTGGGTGGTCTAATTGGTAGGTTTATCTATCCAAGAATCTTCAAGTCAGAGCCAGCTCCAACAAGGGTTCCCGCTCAACAGCCTCAACCATCAGCCCCACCGCCTCCTCAAGAAGAACCCATGAAGGACACATCATTCCCTGAAGAAGAACCAGCCCCGCAGGAGGAACCTGAAGACGACCCCTCGGAACCAGATCTGGACACATCGGAATGAAGAAACAACCAGCTCGCAACAGTCTGAGGAAACACTAGTTACAGTTATAACATATTTATTGCTATTAGTATGTTAAGAGCTGCCACCAGTTCTGACAGTCCCAGATATCAGTGCATGAGCAGATGTCATCTGAATGATCTGGAAAACCTTCAAGAGATAGAACAATGAAGACTGAGGCGATACCCGTGTCTGGTATAGAAACAAAGACCGTGTGCGGTAAGTGCAGTTGCATAATCATGTACACTTCCGAGTTCTGCGTGTTCTGCGATGCTGCAGAAGAGATACTGGTTGATGCTCTGACAGACTTTGGGGTTTCCAAGTCGGCTATTCGAGCAGTTGATGTCGAAACGGAGGAAGAGTGTGGTTGCAGAACTGATGATGTCACAATGTTACCCACTATCAAGGTCTGTGACAAACACCTTACTGGACTGCCTGAAGAGCAATCTATGAGAGATGCTGTCATGCAAGCCATCATGAAGGATTGTTTTTGTGAGTAGTGTTAGAAATCAAGCTGGATTGTTTCCCAGCGTACTCGACCCTGTTCCACTGCTTCTTTGATCTTACGCTCGGTACGATTTAGTTGAGCATTACCAGTCTTGATATCAGCAAGAACGACAGTTATTGGCTCATCGGAGTTTCCATCCTTGACTGCAGTGTAACCATCGAAAATGACGTAGTCAATTGGAGCTCCGAGGAATCGAGCATCCGAGGGGTCATACTTGAAGACATCCTTATACATTGGGACCATATGCTCAGCAATCTTTCCCTTCAAAACGTAACGGCTTCTGTCCGCAGCATCTTTTCGGATTGAAGATTCCTGCTCAGCCCATGTCTGGCTGAACTCCTTCTCCACCATTGCAATCTTATGACGAAGCTGCATCTTCATGATTAAATAAACAGATGTTGCGAGAATCAGACCAATTGAGAGTCCGATTAAGATATCCGTGAATACCATACAAAGGAATATAGCTGATTCCATATATTCTCAGGTAATCATAGGGTATTCTCTGGAGATTACATTTCTGAGATTTGTAAAAACACCAAAGGATTTTGACATGGGCTCTTCAAAGCGGACCCTTAAGTGTGAGTTTCGTAAGAAGAGAAATAGTGAGTCAGTATGTCCGAAGAAACATTGGATCTCCTGAAGACATTGTCTGCAACTCCAGGCCCAGTCGGGAGAGAATCATTGGTCCAAGACATTGTCAAGGAACACTTCAAGAAACACTGTGGTGACTTCACACAGGATAGACTTGGTAATGTTGTGGGAACCTTAGAAGGAGGAAT
>MEHG01000111.1 GCA_001940705.1 Candidatus Thorarchaeota archaeon AB_25 | reverse complement strand
GCCTTGCAGGTTCAATTGGACCTCAGAAAATTGATGTTGTCAATATAATGCTAATTGTGTTCCTTGTGATGGCATTTGCATTCCCAGTGATGTACGGCTCACTAGGTACCTGGCGTCAAGCTAGACGCGCTGAGGCTGACATGAAAGTTAGACCAGTGTAGGAAACTGGCTGTAGTTCCATGAACGGACCATATTACCACATCATTTTGCCAGGATTAGGTTGAGGAAGAATGACCTTTTCCAAGATCACAGACAACATCTTTGTAGTCATTGGAGGTACTTTCCCTAGGTGCAACACCATTGTAATCATTGCAGATGAAGTAGTGGTTATTGATCCAGGATGCGCGGTTGAGGACCTTCGTCGATTTATGATGACTCAAGATCTCGACCTCAAAGATATTGACACCATCATTCTGAGTCATATTCATCCAGATCATATCACTCATACAATGAGGCTCAACCGACTCTCAAGCTGTCGGATTGCAGCCAATGAGATTACCGCCCCTCTGTTCAATGAGAAGGAAGAGATGAAGCAATTTCTCGGGTTTGACAAGGGAAATCCGGTTCGCATCCTCTGGGAGCAGCTCGTCAATGAGAAGATGTTTGGGGCATTTGATGAAGGACGAGTTGATGAGGTTCTAAGGAACGGAGATACGTTCAGTTTCGGAGACATCACTCTGAAGACACTCTACACACCCGGGCACCTACCAGACCACATGTGTATTGAGTTTCTAGAACCAAACTTAGTATTCGCCTCAGATATCGACCTAACTGAATTTGGTCCATACTATGGTCACCCCAACTCATCAATACCTGATTTCAGAAGATCCATTCAAAAACTCAAGCATGGTGGGTACGATGGGTTAATCAGTGGACACCTGAAAGACCCGCTTGTTGTTGATTACAAGGATAGACTCATTGCATACTATCGACAGATCGATATGCGAGAAGATCTGGTACTCTCCGCAATTATTGAAGGCGCGAAAACAGTCCCAGAGGTCACTATGAATCCAATCATCTATCCATCACTCACAAACCCGGTCTTTATGCAATTTGAAAGGTGGATGGTCGAGCATCATGTAGCCTCATTGATTGCAGGTGGATATATTGAGGAAGATAAAGGGAAGCTTTCTCCCATCTAGAGGATAATTGGAAGATACAACAATCCTTCTAGAATTGCTACTGGGATTATGATAGCAACAAGTGCTTCAAGAATATAGGATTTCAATGGAATGAAAGGAAATAGAAAACCTTTCCTTCTTCGATATTCGGTCCATTGATCACCAAATTGCTTCTCAAGATGCATCTCTTCAGCCCAGGCAATCACAACATATACGACGAGAATGAGAATCCAGAGCAGTCTTGTTTCATTCGCAGTCAACCATCCTATACCAAAAGTGTTCTGTAAAATCCAGACACTCTGATAGGTCATTATTGTTGTAAAGATTATCAAGCTGAAATATTGTGGGTGCCGACAAATTCTGTAGGGGCCTGTCACTACGAGTCCCTTAGATTTCTCTTTCCAGAGATAAGCAATAGAATATAGCAAGAGGATAAGCCCCAAACCTGCACATGTCACTACAAACAATGTTCCGGGTCGGGTTAAATCCGGAAGTGGTGGAGGTGTTGTTGTTAAGTTTCCAAACATCATCAAAAGATAGATGATGAATGGCACAGTCATGAGTCCGCCCCATGCAGCTAGAGGGGGTAGTGAAGCAATAAATGGTAAGAGATATCCTATGGCAGAAGTAATCTTTAGTTTCAAGTTCTCTATACGACTTTTATTTTCTGTACTTATTTTGGACGATTCGCTCATCATCCACACCATGAATTATATTCTCAGGACTGTTTATCTAGCCTTGTTTCTACGTAAAATCTCTACGTAAAATCAATAGTCTGATAACAATAGTTAATAACATAATTGTTAATCAAATGGTACCCTTAAATGGAGGGGTATGAGTGACTACAAATCGATTATCTCAGGAAAAAAGCCCGTACCTAATTCAACATGCAAAGAATCCAGTTGACTGGTATCCTTGGGGAGAGGAGGCTTTCGTGATTGCTAGTAAGGAAAACAAACCAGTCTTCCTATCAATTGGATATAGCACTTGCCACTGGTGCCACGTCATGGCTCACGAGTCATTCGAAGACGATGAAGTAGCTCGTTTGATGAATGATGCTTTCGTCAACATAAAGGTGGACAGAGAAGAGCGACCAGACATCGATGGTGTCTACATGGAAGTTGCTCAGATGATCACGGGTCGAGGAGGTTGGCCTCTGACTATCATCATGACCCCAGACAAGAAGCCGTTCTATGCGGCGACATACATTCCCAAAGAAAGCCGATACAACATGTTGGGGATGAAGGAGCTTGTCCCTCGTATCAAGGAACTCTGGGAAACTGACCAAACCAGCATCGATGAAGTAATCGGGCGAATCGAACAAGCACTCGCAGAATCTAACAACACTGGACTCAAGGATGACCTCACACTTGATGATGTTGACCAAGCATACTCACACCTATCGCACAGGTTTGACGAGGAGAGGGGTGGATTCGGTTCAGCACCCAAATTTCCGTCTCCTCATAACCTGTTGTTGGTTCTCAGATACTGGAAGAGAACTGGAGATGAGAGAGCATTATTCATTGTGGAGAAGACCCTACAAGCGATGAGATTGGGAGGTCTCTATGACCATTTTGGTTTTGGATTTCACAGATACTCCACCGATGCTGAGTGGTTACTCCCACACTTTGAGAAAATGCTCTATGACCAAGCCGGTCTCATGATGGCATACACTGAAGCTTACCAGATAACCAGAAAGCACGAGTACGCTGATGTTGTCCAGGATATTTTCGAGTATGTTACGCGGGACATGAAAAGTCCTGAAGGTGCATTCTATTCAGCAGAAGATGCAGACTCAGAAGGCGAAGAAGGTAAGTTTTACACTTGGACTCAGAGTGAGATCAAAGATGCCCTCAAAGAGGATGTAGCATCAATCTTCATACAGGTCTACAACATTCACGAGGAAGGAAACTTCGAAGATGAAGCAACTCGAGAGAAGACAGGTCTGAATATACCTCACTTAAAACAATCAGTTGACATTATCACGAATTCCAATGACATGAACCGAGAAGAACTGACCAGCCTTTTGGATAATGCAAGAACAAACTTGTTCATTCGTAGAGAGAGAAGAGTGAGACCAAGTTTAGATGACAAAATCTTGACCGACTGGAACGGATTCATGATCGCAGCTTTAGCAAAAGCAGCTGTTGCCACAGGCGATGAGAAGTTCATTGAGGTCGCTGAGAAAGCACTCACATTCATTCTTGAAACCATGCTTGATGAGAAGCGGAGTCTCTTCCACAGATACAAAGATGGAGAGGTTGCGATCGGAGCTTTTCTCGATGACTATGCTTACCTCGTTTGGGCATTACTGGAAATGTACGAGGCAACGTTCAAACCGGAATACTTGGAACAAGCTAAGAACCTGACAATGGATCTGATTGAGAAATTCTGGGATGATAACGATGGGGGCTTTTTCTTCACTGGTATCGATTCGGAAGAACTGCTAGTGAGAAAGAAAGATGGTTACGACGGGGCAATGCCTTCAGGAAATTCGGTGGCAGCATTGAATCTGGTGCGTCTTGCTAGATTCTTGGGCGACCCAAAACTGGAGGAGAAGGCAGCTGATACAATTAAGGCGTTTTCAGGAATCGTTCAACGTGCACCCTCTGGTTTCTCCATGATGCTTACCGCACTGGAGTTTGCTCAGGGGGAGTCATATGAGATTGTCATCGCTGGAGATCCAGCCCAAGCAGATACTCAGAAAATGCTTGAAACAATTCGAGAACAGTACATTCCCAACAAAGTGATTCTTTTGAAGGGGACTAAACATCAGTCGGATGAGGTCTCTCGACTTGCGCCTTTTGCCAAGTTTCATGATACCGTAGGCGGAAAGGCGACTGCTCACGTATGTATCGATTACAATTGCAAACTACCAACAAATGACACTGATCAGTTACTAAAGTTACTTGGAATTAAGAGTCCGTGAATCCGTTAAACTACTGAGATGGTTTCCGTCCCATATACCAAATAACGCCAATGATAAGAACCGCGACTCCTCCTCCGGCAAACGCAAGTACAGGACCATAGACCGTGAGAAAGTCATTTGGCCAGATCTCTGCAAGTGCGTTGCCTGCATCTCGCCAAGAGTCAGCTATTGTCAAGAGGTCAGCAGAGATTGAATCTAGAGTGCTCTCGTAAGGAGCAAGAGTGGTGTCAATGTTTCCGGACGCATTGAAGGCTTCTGCTATCTCAAGAAATGTGGTTGCTACAAATCCAGTTGACTGTGAGATGTTTCCGGGAAATATCAGAGAGGAGTTATCAGCTATATCCTCGAAAGCGGGAAGTGCATCTTGACCTGCATCAACGAAATCTGTGAGATCTGTTTCGGACATCAAAGCAGGGAGACTTTCTAGCGCTGTCCGATATGACAGGTACTGGAGTGTGACCTGCGCTTCAAGCCCTACCCCAACGAAGTAAAGAAGGGAAGCTTTGAAGGTGGTTTCATTTACGACACCATCAAACACACTGAGGAATGATTTCAATCCATCAGCTGTGATGTCTTGGCTCATTTGACGGAAAGCAGCTTCTCCGAATTTCCCAACTAGTGCATTTGGACTTGAGGGAGAGTATATCGAACCGACACCCAGGAGCTTATCCCGCACCATAGGACCTAGTCTTTGGTCAATCACAGCTGAAGGAGGAGTGTCTGGAGTAAAGGTGTTTGATATGTAGTACCGGTTAGACCAACCATTGTTCAGACTTGTGTAGGTGACCTTAGTATAGTTACCACGCCCATCATCGGGGTATCCGAAATTCTCGCCAAATGAACCGACGCCTGGGTCAAGTATCGTAGCAGAACCTTCTGTATCATTATAACCAACAATTAGAATCCCATGACCACCTCCCCTTAGACCTTCTTCTCTCAGGAAATCATAGTCATAAGCTGGTAACCAAGCGGGGTCGACACTGATGAGAAGAGGGTATCCTTGGTCAATTGTACGACGCATCAAATTGAAGGCTTTAGTCTGACTATCTAAGATTCCGACTTGTATTCCCTCACTCTCCCATACCTGAACATTTTGTTCTAGGGAGGGGAGATCATTACCAACATAGAGTGTGTAGTTTACACCATAGAGATCTGCCAGAAACTTCGTTGGTTCGACCTGGGCGTACAAAGCACCTGGATACATGAGAAGAGTATCATCGAATCGGAGGTAGGCAAATGAGAAGCCAATGGTTGATGCGGCAAAGACATCGTGCATCGTGAGGTCTACACCAGCATATTGCATTGCCATCGTAGTTGCTGCCCAGGCACAAAATCCGTTTATCTCCTGCCAGACATAATCATGGGCTGGAAGAAGTCCAGTATCAGCCACAATGAACGGTGATTGAAGTTCAATATTCGTAGTAGGCTCTTGAGCTGTAACAGGAACTACAATTAGCACCATGAGGAGAATTGCTGCAACAGAGTAAAGTTTCACAGATGTCAACTCAGTCGATTTGAAACCGTGTGAAATCATAAGGATGTCGATAAGGACCTTAATTCCTATCCATTTTCAGCATCAGATACGAAGACTCCGACCCATAACGGCATTGTAGGGGCATTGCCCAGGTCAAGCATCTCTTGCCAAGCTTCGTCAGTCAATCGGTCGTCAAGTGGTTGCGTAAATTCGTAGTAGGAAAAGGTTCCCCCGCGAGTGATAACAATTCTTCCCTCAATCTCAACAGCAACATAGATTATCATCGGATTTCCTATTGCTTCTTCAAGAACAACGGGTTCATTGGGATCTGGGTAAGTATGGACATCTGCGACAAGAGCCATTCTTTCATCAGCTGCAGAGGTTAGATCTTCAAAGCCACTAATTGATGCAATATAATCTAACTTATCACCACTGTTTTCTATTAGATCTACTTCATAGTCTGAAAGACGCTGATTTGTGAGTTCTTTTTCAGATATTGTTTTGAGATCAAGTAAGAAGTCACGAAGTTGAACGAGTCTGAAATGGATGCGGTCAGAATCGATATTCCGACTTGCCAATCCTTCAATCATCATATCACATAGAGAAGCTAGACGTGCATAGACCCGAGGAACGGGTTCAACATATCCAATAATCCGTTCTTCAGGGGGCATGATACCTGTAGGAACACCAGTGTATGATTGTTTGACATAGAGGATTGTGTCATGCCTCAATTCAGTCCAAGAACCTAGACTTGTCATAAGCTGTTTATCAACCCAAGCCTCGCTCTGCATGAACATTGGATAGCCGTCTCCGGGGTCATTTAGAAGAGGCAGCAGAGAGTATAACCATAGATAGTACAGATTGTGGGTCCACTCTGACGCAGTCATATTGGCGACAGCTTGCCACAGTGATTCCATCTGTTCAACATAATGTAAGTAATTCTTCTGGTCATCAAGCAACTCCCAAGCACGGTCCGACCCTAGAGCTGCCATGACATCGAGACCCTTCGGAAGTAACCTCGGCACATATTGGGTTCCGACATTTTCATAGACCAACTCGCTCAGAAAGTAACTATCGGGAACGAATCGCTGGCCCATGAAGCGTAGACCCTTTGTTACATTGATGTCCTGAGTATCATTGATTACAGATGACAAAATGAGTGGCTGACGAAGGGTAAGGGCAGAATCTATGAATTCGGAAAGAAGAACGTCGTCATCCAAGTCATTTAGAGAAGAAATAGTTCCCCACACATCATCAATCAAAGGACCATATTCGTTTGGAAGGAGATCATCAGCATCACCAACAAAGAAACGTGTTGGTTCGTAAATTGCATCCCAAACAGTATACCCCTCAGTTCCAGGCACAAGACCTTCTACATCATCTTCTAATGCTAATGTTAGGAGAATAGCTTGAGATGTTTCATTCATTCCTCGTGCTATTTCAATTGTGCTGCTTCCTGGTTGCAGTCGAAATACAATTCTGCCATACCACATCATTGCCATGAAGAAATGTTTCAATCTATCAGTTCGTGTATAGTGTCCTCGGGGGACATATTGGGTGAAATCCTCTTCGTAATTCTGAAACCACGCATCCGAGATTACAGAATGGTCCTCAATCAAAGAGAGTACATTAGTAACCTCATCAATAACTTCTGTATGGAGTACTGTTTGATTATCTAGCAGGTAATTTGCTACGGAGAAATACATCACATTTCTCAAAGCAGCATCTTTCCATCGACCTTCAGGTGCAATCTGATACTGCTCGTAAGAGCTGTTCAGAAGAGACCCTGTGAGATTACCCAGCAGATTCCAGAACGTATAGACCTCGGTTTCTCGAAGAACTAAATCATAGAGAACGTGGAAAGCGTGTAAGACTGCGTCGGAGCTTACGAAACTTGGGATGTCATTATCCTCGTTATCCGAGAGAATATCATGTATCTGGTCAAACTCACTTTGCACAGCTGTGAAACCGTTCGTCTGAATATTGGCACGATCTTGACTTGTCAGATATGAGAACTTGTAGAGATTTGCAATATTGGTTAAACCTAGAGATATTGTATACCAGGGAACATTTGGCGTGATTTCTTCTGAGTATGGATGGAAATCTGCGAAGTCATTTGACACAGTGTAATTGATTGTGAATACTGGACTATTTGGATGTCCGGTATGCGAATATCGTTCAGGGCTGAACCCACCTAGGACACCCAGACTCACTACTAGACTCAATGCTAGAAGTGATGATGCTATCCCACCTGCGATGATCTTTCTCTTCGTCTGAGTATCAACTGCCTGAATAAACAACTGAGGAAACATGTTTCACAGGTAACATCATTTCTACTTAGTACCATGGATTAGAACACTCAATGTCGACACTTTTTCTTCTAGTTCTGAAAATAGAACACACCATTAGTGGATTTACGAAGATGAGAAGACATTAATCCGCAACCTTCAAGGAGAAAGTGGTGTGGTGTTTGGGATTGTCTTCAAATGAGCGGAATCTGGAGCCAGACCTGAGAGGGAATACCCTCCGGGTCTATTGGTACATGTTAACCCAAGATTCCTCCGTTGGGGTAAGAGAGGTCCAGAGAGCAATCGGTATGTCAAGCCCCTCTGTAGCTAGTCACCATTTGACAAAACTAGAATCCCTAGAACTCATTGAGAAGAATCCTGATAACTCGTATCAATTGAAGAATCTTGTAAAGGTCGGAGTACTGCAGAATTTCATTAGGTTCCGAGGACTTGTCCTACCTCGTTATTCATTTGCTGCTATGTTCTTCTCTGTTTATACTCTGGCATATTTTGTCTTGACATACGGAAATCCCCTTGGACTCTTTGATCGCTACATTGGTCTTGGTATAGGAATTGTAGGTGCGATTTTTGCGTGGTATGAAACATATCG
>MEHG01000110.1 GCA_001940705.1 Candidatus Thorarchaeota archaeon AB_25 | reverse complement strand
GTTCATGTCAGAGTCAATGGAAACGTTGCGGAATCGTTCACGAGTCTCTATTCTGTGACGGTGTAGATTCTGAGGACCTGTAGCCTCATTTTCTCTCTGGAGAGTTTGGATTGCGACACTTGAGTTCTCACTACTGAATGGAAAGTTACCGATTTCTATGTCCATCTTCATTTCTGACTGACCTGAAACGGTATAGTTGGCTTGAACTCCATGATCGTCACTTACCTCACCAAAGTAATCTTCGAGATAGATGTGTGCAAAAATCTGAATTGTTACATCAGAGAATCTCTGGATGTCACCTGCACCATCGAGTGCTGGACTTGGAGCACTAGGATTTGGTTCAGTTCTAACACCAGATTTTATGTATTTCATCCAGACTTCTGTAGTAACGCCATCCTCTTCGACAGAACCAGATGTAATAGTCCATTCATATGCAGAGAGAGGTGCAAAATAGAGTTGTTCGCCAGTCTGATAGGCACCATCCTCGTTCAGATCTTCAAACTCCACAATCATCACAAAGGATGTGGAGAATCTGACAATGGTCCCACCATTATCATTGGAAAACCAATAATGTATTTGTGGAATTTCAGAATTTGCCATTATCGTGATTATGTCTGTTTGAATCCATGTTGTTCCATCGGGGTCTTGGGAATGATGAGGGGGATTTCCTGGTCCAGGTCTATCAGTACCAGGGCCCATAGCGGCTGCGGTAGAAGCCATTGTCCCAAGGAGTGCAACCATTAGGAACATTCCAATTATAATTCTGCGAATATTCTTCATATTATTCACTGAGTTCAGGTTGTGAATTTTGTATTTATAATGACCATTTCGTGGCAAATAAGAGAACATAATGAAATCGGAGTTATGAGGTGTTTTTCATCACTTTGAAGCTTTATGGATGCTTGTAAGCCTTTGTTGAATCATAATAGAAAAACGCATGCTTATCAGTAGGTTGTCAAACGGACACTCCATAGTTATTAGGTTTCAAACATCAAAGAACTTAATGAAACGGTGTAAATCAAAATGGCCGCAGAGATACACGAAAGAACACAATTCGATTGGTTCAGTATAGCACGCATCCATGAAACAAATGGGGATTATGAGGACGCCCTGAAAGCGTATGACGAGTCAATCAAGCTCGATGGCAAGTACGCAAAAGCGTGGTTCTACAAGGCAAAGCTTCACTACAAACTTGGAGAAAAGGAAGAAGCGAAAGACTGTGTCAAGAGAGTCTTGGATTTAGAGCCTGATTGGGACAAGTATGTGAAAAAGTATATGCCAGATCTGTGAGGCTTATCGAAGCGCCGCAGAAGAGTCAGGATATAGGAGCACATAGACCGCCTGATTCATGGTGAGGATTTTGCTATCCACCCACGCCATGACCATCTTCACATTGTCCTCCGATGAGATACGAGTCAGTGCTTTGATTGTTGCTTCCTCGCACTGAGGCATTCCTAGAAGTTCTTCGATGGTCTGAACGAGAATCATCTGACGTACATCGGGGGTGGTCTCAGTTAGCCAGTACAGCACATTGTCTTTAGCATCTGCATCAACTTTGGATGATGCCGCAGCTGCATCAAGCGCGTTGGTGACTGCTTTTCTATCCTTGAGATCTGTGAGTTCATACTGGATTATCGTGACAATAGCCTCAGTGTTCTCTGGATCGTGGCTCAGAATATCAATGAGGTCAGAACGAGCCTGTGCTGGGCTATTGTGGTCTTTATCATCACTCAAAGTTCTCATTCTCCGTTCTCTATATAGTGGTGTGCTGAAAGGGACTCCTTCTAGTGGTTAATATGTTTGTTGCGTTGGTATAGTATTCTTCGAAAAATCTAGAAGAGCTCACCAAATTCAGTAATCGAGTTCAATACAAAGTCAGGAGTCGTGGAAGCACCATACTTGGCAACTTGATCTTCGAGAGACCCTCCACGATTATTAATCCAGACAGTCATCATGCCCACTGATTTGGCTCCGACCATGTCCGCATAGTACTCATCACCAACATAGAGTGCTCTGGAAACATCTACATCCAGTTCACGTAACACTTTCTCGAATGGTTCTTTCATTGGTTTGAATGCCTTCACATCACCAGAATCTACTATGGAAGAAAAGAAGTGCACCAGTTCCATATTGGTAACGAGGATTCTTGCATGCCCTTCAAAGGAGTTTGTTACCAGTCCAATCTTGATCTCTCTTGTTTTCAGCTTCTCAAGAATTCCAATGACTCCATCATAGGGTGTTGAGAGTTCAAGATGAAGTGCCTTGAACCGCTGAGCTGCTTCCTTTACTAAAGCAGGATTAACTGACTGTTCAATATCCTCGAGAGTGTGAGTCATCGCAGTATGAACAATGTCAAAGGGCGAGCGATATGGAGCTCCAGCCACAATAGCCTGAATCCCTTTTCTATACCTAATGACCAGATTGCGAAGATATGAAGCCATGAGTTCCTCAGAATCTAAACCAGAGTTTTTGAATAACCACTCGGTTGCTACAAATGGATAACTATGTGTGTTGTTCAAGGTGGAGTCCAAATCAAAGATGACAGCCTCAAACTTGCCAAGATCTAATTTGTTCAAAACCGGCGTGTCTCCAGATAATTATCCACCTTTTCCAAGATAGACCCCTTTAGGATCAAGCTTGTGCATGATGTCAAGCTGTTCCTGCGTTGGTTCATCCGTGGTCGGAACATCTTCATCAGGTAGCAGCAGGTCAAACTTCACATTATCTAGGATGTCTTGAACAGTGTATCCAGGATGAACAGACTTCAATCGTATCTTCAAGGTTTCAGGTTCGAAGTCCATTTGGCACATGTCGGTTATTACAACCTCGGGACCATTCCCAACCATTGACCATTTCTCACGAGACCCTGGACCTTCTAGATGACCTGGTGAAGTCATGTAGTCAAGTTCCTTCACAAACTTGCGTTTGTCATGAGCCATCATCACAATGAGTCGTTTTGCAGACGATGCGATATCATTACCACCACCGCTCCCCGGTAGCTTCACCTTGGGTTTGTCATAGGGACCAATGTAGCTTGTGTTTAGATTCCCATATTCATCAATTTGAGCGGCTCCGAGAAATCCAACATCGATTCGACCGCCCTGAAGGAGAAACCCCAAGGTCTCTATCAGACCTATTGAGGCTGAACAGCCGTAGTAGTATCGGGTGTCTGCCACGGATAGGGGGACTTCTCTGGGACGAGCATCTATAAAACCAGCTTCTGAGATTAAGTTTGAACGAGGGGCATGGGTTTCCTTTGCAAGAAGAGCCGCAAGAAGAGGCATCCCTGTACCACCAAATACATTCTCACCATCTCGAACGTGGCTTGAAGCACATGCAATTAGAAATTCAGTCTTGGAATATTCGACCATATCAATCAGTACCCCCAAGGCTTCTTTGCTTTAAGCTGATGTAGCCGTGGCCAGCCCACAAGGTCGAGGTATCCATAGTGATCTTCAACCCCCAGAATGTAGCCATTAAGATACTCTTGCCATCCTTCCTCGGTCTGTGTCAGTTTGTGGAACATCATGAGATGCTCTAGGTCATAATCATAGTAATCATGACACATCATGGGGTGAGCAGCGAAAGGCAGAACTACAACATGGTCCACGTACATAGCAGGAATCTTTGTCTGGTCAGGCCGACTTCGGACCTCTTCTTCGTCGATGAGTTCTTCCGCGAGAACAATGAGCTTCTTTCCACAACGTGAACCCTCAATGTCTTCACCCACGATACCATCAATCTGAGCGTTGCCAGTCTGGTCAACACGCTGCACATGTACAATACTGAATTCCGGTTGTAGTGAAGGCACAACAGTGAGTTTCTGTCCTGTAAATGGACAGTCGATGACTTTGAGTTTGTCATCTCCGCGATAACGGGAAAGCCGAACCATGTCAGTACCCATCATGCTTCGAAGGGGCATAAACGGAACATTCAGTGCCCCACCAAGAAAACGCATGGCCATCGCAAGATTGGTGTAATCTTCTACCTCAAGTAGACCCTCTGAAACTCGTCGTCTGATGTTGTTCGAGAGACCCAGAGCCTCTATTGCTGAGAAGGCAATCTCATATCTATTGGCAACGCCAGCACCAGCCATAATCTCCAAATCTACTTCGGACCCGCAGGTGTAGACAGTGAGATTTCGTTTCTTTTGTCTGACAAGTTCATGGGAAAAAGCAATGGGAGCTCTCTGATATCCAAAGCCGCCCCAAAACAGTCCATCACCATCAGACACTTTCTTGGCTGCTTCTGCAAGTGTGATGCGCTTATCTTCTACTTCAGCCTCTGTCAAATGTACTCACCTGATATTGAATATCCTGAGTATTCAGCCGGGTCAGAAACAATACGCCTTTTATCTTTGACCATGAAGAGAGGTGGTTCATCCAAAGAGTGCGAGTAGTAACGATAGAACAACTGGGATAATAACCACAATAGTACAGCAGCAAAGGCCGCCTATGAAAAGAGCACGGGATAGTGAGATGTCACTCTCTGCGTCAGTAGTACCAATTGTCATTAGGGGACCTAGAACACCTTTTGACACCCTGATGCCATGGTCGTCATCCAACGGAAAAGAACCAGCTTCTGGAATGTACTCGTAACGTTGTTCACAAGAGGGGCACCTTATTTTGATTGAGCCCTCAATAGATTGAGGACTTGGCTCCGTGAGACGATGTTCACAGAACGGACATTCTGGATACTCAGGCATCGCAATTCACGCATCCATTATTGTGACTAGAACCAGAAGAACCCAATTCCGAATATGATCATCAGCATGAATATTAGTATTGGGAGGAAACAGCAGAAGCACATGATAACGAAACATGCAGCACCACAACTACCACCCTCTGCAGGAGGTCGATCAGCAGACTCCCAGGGTGCTTCAGCCTCATAGATATCAAAGCTGGTTCTTGTAACAGAACCTTCGTATCTAACTGAGCCTCTTCGTTCCTGGTCTGGAAGAGAGAATGCACCAAACCCGGGCATGAATTCGAAAAATCCACCGCAGTTGTTACACCGAAGTTTGACCTTACTATCATAATCCATTACTCGCTCAGTGTGTACTTTCGCTCCACAATACGGACAATCTGGTACTTCTGACATAGTGGTTCCTCGAATGAGTTGACTTCAAGATTGTTAAATGATTGAGAGGTTTTAAACTTCATCAGTGTAGGGAAGTCATACCTAGAACTAAATAGGAGGATTGTTTCAACCAGAGGCATGGCAGCCAATGAGAGATTTCCTTCGAGGAAGTTCCCGGGTATTTTAGGAATAATAGGACCAATTATCGCACTTGTAGCCATTGTCGTAGCAATCACACTTTCTCTTTCGTGGTTCACATGGGAAGGCAATGCTCTGAGTGATCTTGGTAATTACAATAACGGATTGCCTGCAGCCATCGTATTCAATGTGGGACTTGTTCTGGCAGGGATATTGCTCTTTGTATTCACTTACTACTTCGCGCGAACAATCACTGACTTGCCTACTAAGATTGGATTGATTCCATTCTTCATCGCGTTGTGCTTTCTGATCGGGATTGGTGTGTTCTCAGAAAACGCGGGGGACATTCACTTCACCGTGTCCGTTGGATTCTTCGGAAGTTTTCCATTTGCAATGTGGTTCGTCGGACTCGGTTTTCTGAGATTCCGGAAACTCTGGTGGTTCTCGATAATCTCAATCATTCTACCGTTCTTCTCTATATACATGTGGACCTCATGGTTCGGAGGTGTTTTCCCATTCTGGACTGGCAATGCGATACCAGAGATCACAACAGCATTCACAGGAATTGGGTGGCTCTGGTTAATCTGGTTTCTATATGATAGAAGTGAACTTTCAGTCATTACACAGTGATGTTGTGGTGTGAAATAAGAAGAGAGGACCCAGCATTTTGCTGAGTCCCTCTGAGTATCTATTCTCCGGCACCTTTCTTTCGAACTAGATAGGAATAACTAATACGTAGATACATTCACCAATAAAATCTGTTAAACGAGACTTGGATTTTTGGTAAAATTCAGTCATCCAGGTGAAGAATAGAATGATAGATGAAATGCGTCATTCAGGACTATCCAGGTATAGGTGGATTATTCTAGCACTTGCATGGCTTGTCTATTTTGCATTTGGACTAATCCTCTCTTCGATTCCTCCACTTGTGAATATCATAGCCCAAGACCTCGCATTGACATACTCTGAAATGGGGATTATTCTGGGTAGTGTCATTCTGATGTACATCCCGCTTGCAGTTCCTGCAGGTGTGGGTATCGATCGTTTCGGAGAGAAGAAGGCGATTGCACTAGGACTCCTCCTAGTATCAGCTTCAGCAATTCTACGATCCTTTGTTTTCAGTTTTGAAACCCTTTTCCTTGTTGTATTCCTTTTCGGATTTGGCGGCCCGACAATCTCAGTTGGTCTAGCGAAAGTAGTAGCTTCGTCCTTTGAAGGGAGAGAACGTGGAATCGCTTCAGGGATATACATGACTGGAATTGTGGTTGGCTCTGCTTCAGCATTAGCATTTACCAATTCTCTCATTCTACCAATGGTAGGCACATGGCGCAACGTGTTTTCCTTCTACGGGATCATTGGATTCTTCATCGCATTTGGGTGGATTCTATTTGCTCAAGAAACAACTTCTGTTTCAACGCAGAGTGATTCAGTACTCCCGATGAAGGAGATGCTACGATCGCTCCTAGGTCACAAATATGTCTGGATGGTTGCCATCATTGGTTCGTCATCCTTTCTTGTCTTCTATGGCTTCGGAAATTGGCTTCCAACTCTACTAGAGGAAAAAGGAATGGATCCAGTAGGAGCTGGAATACTTGCCTCGATACCTATCTGGCTCGGTCTCATAGGGAGTGGAATCATCCCAGGAGTTGCTGTAGCTGGCAAAAGAAAGCCGCTAATTGTAGCACTGTTACTTATTGAGGGTGTCAGTATTTACATCGTCGGCATAACTTCTGGATTAACCCTTCTGGCTTCATTAGTCATCTATGGGATTGTCAGTGGTGCGGTCATGCCACTGATGCTAGTGATCATGATGGACCTGCCCGAGGTTGGAGCTGAATACACTGGGATTGCTAGTGGTCTTTTCTTTTCAATTGGATCATCTACGGGCTTCATCGGGCCTATCTTGGTGGGGTATCTGACAGACCTAACGGACAGCTTCTTACCGGCTTTGATTCTAATAGCTGTGGTAGTTGAAGCAATGATTGTACTTGCATTTGTTTTGAAGGAAGACTAAGTTACAGAGAAAAAGAATGGTTTTGCTGCAGAGGTCAGACCTCCGCAGCATATCATTGACTAAAGCAGCTCATCAAGAACTTCCAATAACCCACAATGTGAGGCTGAATTTCACAATCTATTTTGAAGGAGAGCCTGTTGAAGACATGGGTTCAATAGATCTGACTCTTTCACAGTTACTAATTGATGGATTCATCAATGAAATCGTGGATTGGAGTATGTATCGGTTTATTCTCAATATCGGCATGGTATTTTTGATACTTGGAAGTATCTGCATAGATTTCCCAACTAAGAAGCCCCCGAAAGTAGACGAAGCTGATTGGAAATCAACAACAGAATACTAATACTAGCCGATTTTGCATGAATCTAATTCAGAACCACATAGAAAAAAAGAGAATAGCGACCCCGCAAACTAACGGGGTCATAATCTATTATGTTACTCAATTAGCTGGTCAAGAAGCTCTAGTAATTCGACAACTTCGAGTTTCGAACCCACTGAAGAGAGGTCCTCACCGGTTTCCTCCTCTTCCTTCTTGAGAGCCTTCACTGCGTCCGAAAAGTTCGTGATACAGAATGGGCAGCTGGTCAACAAGACCTCCGCACCTGTGGAAGCAGCCTCTCTGACTCGCTCCAGAGCAGTTTTCATAGCCATGTCTGAAAATTGAGTCTTCACACCGCCTCCAGCGCCGCAACAGAAACTGTTGCCTTTGATTCTGTACATTTCAACAAGCTCAAGACCTGGAATAGCCGCCAGAACTTCGCGTGGGCGGTTGTACCAAGCCTCCTTAGCCTTCGTAGCATTTCTACTGTCAAGAAGCCAGTTATCAGATTTCTCTAGTATCTCCTTCTCAATAGCCAGACCAATGTGCCGAATAGTATGGCAGGGATCGTGCCATGTGACCTTCTTGTTGTACGGTGTTTTTATCTTGAGCTTACCATCAAGGATGAGGTCAAGGATTATATCTGGGGTGTGCTTCACGTCGAAAGGCAATGGCTCGCCGCTCTGCTTCGGATAGTCTACCTTGAAGGTTCTGTAACACCCTGCACATGAGAATGCTAACAAATCGAAGTCTTTGAACATCTCCAAGTTCTCTCTCATTACTTTCTTGAAGGTGTCCTTCTGACCAGTCCGCAAGATTGGTGATCCGCAGCATACCTCGTCTGATAGAACAGTGAAGTCAATTCCAACCTTATTGAGAATGCTCGCAGTGTGCTTGGCTATGTGTTGTTGCCTGTAGGCACCAGTGCAACCTACGTAGTAAGCTACCTTTGCGTCTTTC
>MEHG01000109.1 GCA_001940705.1 Candidatus Thorarchaeota archaeon AB_25 | reverse complement strand
GATCAATAGAGTAAGAGACCTCGGGAAGGAGGTTCTTGTTGTTGAGACTGATGCCCAAGCAACAAATGCTGACAAAGCAGTTGTAAAGACAGGCATGAAAGAAATGCTTGATCGTGTTGGTGTGGAATTTGTCAACATGAGACACTCGGAAGAAAAAGTGGAACTTCCGGTAACGAATGGCAAGACCCTGGAATCTATCAAGGTAGCCAAAATAGCAACCGAGTCTGTAATTATCAGTGCAGCCAAATTGAAAGGCATCTCAGATCTGGGTGTGACTCTAGGTCTCAAGAACATGTTCGGAATGCTCACTTCAAAATGGAAATTCAAGTTCCACAGAAAGGGTATGCACAAGGTAGTTCATGATGTTTGTAAGACACTACCTCCAACACTTACTGTAATCGATGGTTTCGTAGGATTGAAGGGATTCATGCCCATGAGAGGGACACCGGTGCACTTCAAGACAATCATTGCAAGCACCGATTCAGTAGCTAGTGACTCGGTAGGTGCACGTATCGTAGGTCGAAACCCGAAAGAGATCGATTATCTAAGATGGCTACATGAAAGTGGTCTAGGAGAGGTTGAGAACTACGAAATTGTTGGGGATGATATAGAACCGCTGAAGGAAATCTTTGCTAAAGCATAACTCACTGTAAAGATTTCACAATATCGACATTTTATGAACAATTTCTCGACAGAATAAGAACGCTCTTAAGAGCAATCGAAGACACACGATTTGAGGAGATATTTCTTGACAGATTACTTAGACAGTCTGAAGGGAGAAATAGTAGCTGTTACTAAGACGCTTGACAAGTTCTTTTCTGATAAGATTGAGCAAGTGACTCACTTAGGACCATGGCACAAGCAATACTATACCAATGTTAAGGAGTATCTCATGCGAGGTGGGAAGAGACTGCGCCCTGTCTTAGTCATCCTCGGTTACAAAGCAGTCAAGGGAGATACAGTTCCAGACAACCTTTACACTGCTGCACTCTGCGTTGAGATCTTGCACAATGGATCACTCCTGCATGACGACCTTATTGACCATGACGAAACTCGCCGTGGTGGAAAGACATTCCATGCAACATACCACGATATCAATTATAGTAGGACTAAGGATGAGAAAGAAGCATTTGATTATGGCATGACTATGGCTATTCTTGGTGGTGATTCTCTCATCAATCTAGGAGCATCAGCCATCACGGCAGCAAACCTAGATTCCGATATTTCCGCACATCTGCATCATCTCTATGAATTTGCGTTTCAGCATCTTGTCGATGGAGTCCTTCTGGAGATGAATATGATAACTGATGAGACCGCTACTACTGAGACCTACCTACAGATGGTCCGAATGAAGACTGCAGTACTCTTTGACAGGTCACTTATGATGGGAGCAGCGGTGGCACGAGCGACTGAATCACAGCTCAATGCCCTCGAGGAGTTTGGCATCAAAGTTGGAAAAGCATTCCAGATTCAGGACGACATTCTTGGTTCATTTGGTGATGAGGAGAAACTTGGAAAATCATCAAGCGGGGACATCAGGGAAGCGAAGAAGACCATGCTTGTCTTTGAGGTATATGCCAAAGCAAGTCCTGAACAGCGAAAGGAGTTTGACAACCTGTTAGGGAAAGCCGATATCACCGAGAAGGAGATTGAGCGAGTCCGAGATCTGTTCCGTGAGACCGGAGCACTTGAGTCAACCCAGAAGAAGATGACAGAGCTCCTGACATCTGGTCAACAGGCACTAGATAAGGCAGAACCAGCCTTGGATAGCAAATACAAAGAGTTCCTCATTGGTCTTTCGGACTTCCTAGTTCAACGGGACTTCTAGTTTCAAATTCCTAGTAGAAACAAACGATTAAATTGAGGGATTTATCCCGTCGTTTTGTGGTTCTGATGACATATAAGATGCGGAATTATAGTTTTGATGAAGACCTCGATAAAGCACGTAAATTCCTATTTGACATATTCAAACAAACAAGTGAACACTACACCTGGGTACCGACAAGGTTAGAGAATGAAAGGCATGGCCCTTGCGGTGATGAGGAACCACGTGAAGATGACTCCAAGCTTAGAATTTGGGAGTATTCCGATGGAGATGAAACTTCAATTGTTGCAGTTTCAATCTTGGAGCCCAATGGAGTGTTCTGGATAAATGTACATCCAGACCATGAAGATCTCATAAGAAAGCTAATTCCAGCAGTTGAAGAACAAAGGAAGAATTCGTGGAAGGGAGAAGAGGCAGAGCTAAAGATTGGCACACCAGTCCCGGTTGGCTTTAAGAGACGTATCGATAGTCTTAGAGAATTTGGATATGAAGATGGGGGGTTGTGCGAACACAATCGAATCCGACCCCTAGACCTTCCACCTCCAGACTTTCAACCTCCAGAAGGATACACTGTTAGACATGTCAAGTTGCCTGAGGACTTTGAGCCGTACAGCGATGTTGTCAATACAGTATTCTCACATTGTGGCATGACTGAGAAGCTGGCAATGCTCTATACAGAAGCCGAGTTCTATAATGACGAACTGGATCTTGTTGTGGAAGCACCGGATGGTAGCTTTGCAGCGTTTGTCACTGTCAGGATTGACCCCAAAACCAGAATGGCTGAACTAGAACCAGTGGGGACACATCCAGATCATAGGGGTCTTGGACTGGGAAAAGCAGTCTGTGCTGAAGGCATTCGACGAGTCCAGAAATATGATCCCTCCTGCATAGTCATTCTGGGAGCAGCTTCATCAGAGGCCGCAACTAAACTCTATGACTCTCTCGGATTCACAAAGGAAGACGTCCATATCTGGAAGAAAGTCCTCTAATCAAATTAAAAAAATATAGACGGGATGAGGAACTCTTGCTAGCAAGAATCCATTATTCTCATCCCAGCCAATCGAGCAGATTCGATGGCACTAGTGCTCTCTCGAACTGACCCCTTTCCGTTCATACCGGGGGCAACCACAGTCTCAATATAGTTCATCCCAAGATAGTTGCAGATGTCCTTTATCATTCCAATCGTATGACGGGCATAGTGATCATTTCCACCACCCATGGGAATCGCAGCGATAACCTGCTTCCCCTGAAAGATCCTCTGGTCTATACCATACCACCGGTCTACAAAGAGTTTAAACTGGGCTGTGGGACCCCACCAGTAGATTGGTGTCCCTAGAACCCAGACTTCGGATTTCTCCATCAGTGGTAGCAGTTGTTCCATATCATCCTCATGGATGCAAGAACCTGTTCGTTGGCAACCATTACACGCTTGACAGGGAGCGATTTCTAGTTCATTCAGTATGACCTTCTCTGAGGTGGCCCCTTGCTCAACAGCGGTTGCGATTATGGTGTCCACAAGAATCTCTGTGTTACCTCCCCGACGAGGACTACCAACAATTCCGAGAACATGCTTGTGTGCGTAATACACCATATCGCTCACATCCTACAACGGAACTACTCGACTGCATATTTCATGAACAGCTCGAACTCATCCATCTCTGGTGATAACCCAGCAACGCCACTTGCGATAGCACCTTCAGTTGAGAAGCCAAAACTCACCCTGAGAGGAGTGTCTTTCCAACCTGCCTTCTTCACCTCTTTTGCAATCTCGACAACAAGTCTCTTCCAAGCAAAATTGTAGCCAGGTCGGATTGCTGTGAATCGCATTAAGGTACGTTCGTCATCACCAAGTAGGAAAACTCCATTGGGTTCCATCTTTAGGGGTGCACTTGCTGCAACGACCTTGTCACCATCAAGAAGCAACACTGCATGACCATCCTTGAGGACTCTATTCTCAAAGTAGTTCCTGAATCCAGCCTCATCAGGAAATGCACGATTTAACTGTGGGTCGGAAAGTGCCACATCTATCAGAAGGTCGACATCATCATTTGTCGCAGGCCTACTTGTTAGCGTTGCTGCCTTACCCTCAAGCTTCTTTGAGGCCATCTTCTCAATATCTAGATCTTTCGAATATCGGTAAGCCCTCTCAACTTCCTGGAAGCCCCTCTCTTCAAAGAACTTGATCTGATCCTTCGCAACCTTGGATGTAAGGACTATTCCAGTACGAATGTCCTTCAACTTCTTGTCCTTCTTCAGATGAGTGAACAACTCATCGAAGATCTTCTCCTTCGCCTCAGGAGGACAATCTGGGAATGACCAAGGATAACCTATACCACCTTGGCCGGGAGTATCATCACTAATCCATGAGGTAACATAAGCCAAAGGGGCTCCATCTTTTGTCAGAGCATAGCGTGTAGAATCTACACCTCGCTCATTATTCCGTGGTTTGATCTCTTCAGGGCGTGCTGGGAGACCAGACACACCGGTATAGATCTTCGCCTGCGCTTCTTCTAATTTTTCATCGGGATTCCATTTCTTGTAAACAACGTTCATCACGATTTCTCCTCTAGTTGTTTTGTAAAAGCAAATTGTATGACCATTAATGGTTTAGGTAATAAACCTTCTTCCTTAAGATGCTTGAAAAGACACACTTATATCATACATTGGTGTGGTATGGAAACTATCGGAGGGGTTAACAATCCAGTGTGAGTTAGGTTAACTTGAACCTTCATCAATCTAAGAGGGACTGTGACGACTAGCTAACATTTGTTAGATGAATTTTAAATCACATCTGAATCAGTGTGTAGACCGCAACTACAAGAAAGACAAAGATGAAGACAGATATCATAGCACCCAATGTTCTAGAATATCCCTTTGACGTCAGTTGTGATTCATTATCCATTTTCTTCACAAGTGGATATAGCTTCCAGTAAAATGTAGAGATTGATAGCATCAGTGCCCATAGTGCCCAGAAATGCATCATTGGCGTGCCAAAGAGAAGAATCACTGTCAATAGAGAAAGAAAGATCAATTTGGTTCCCGCAACCCAGTTCACGAGATATTTGACGAAATTATTCATCTCGGGATCGCTCTTTGATTTCTCCCATGCGGTGAACACACCCACACTATTAGCCATCTTGGTATCTTTTCTGAAGTATAGTGCGAGAACATTGGAAAATTCAAGGAGCATGAATGCAGCCATTACTATGACAAGTAGACTCATTGTAGGCATTGGCCGCGCTATGCATCATATATAGTATCTGTTGATGTAATAAAAAGAAAAGGCGCAGGGTTGGTTCGAAAACCTATGATGAAATCTCCCACACCTTCATTGAGTGACATTACTCAGGAATCCATTTGGGTACGAGGCGTGTTGATGAAAAATCTAATCGAGCGTCTTTCAACTCTTTTCCTAGGCGAATGTAGTCTTCGTCTTGTCGGAGCTTTTCAACAGTATTTTTGTAGTCAGCCTCGTCCTTATACCTAGACATGTAAAAGAACTCTTCCTCAGCTTCTGCATTTGTCCAGAAACCGACTATGTCTACTTCGTGTCTCTTGTAGATCTCCTCAAATTGAACCCGTAGACTGTCCAACTCTTCCGTGGATTTTGCTTTTGTTTTATACAACATGTACATAGCCATGATAATCACTGTAAATTCACTATAGTTAATTCATTTATAATTGTTTCGACACACATCTAGAAAGTCAAATCTCCATCTAACAAACGGTTGAGAGCCCCAATGTTCAAGATTCGTTATTCAGGACAACTATTCCTCTGGTCCCATCTCTTGTTCTTGTAGTTCTCTTCGAAGTACTTTGCCTACCAATGTCTCAGGAAGCTCTTTTCTGAATTCCACATTCTTTGGGACTTTGTAAGGAGATAGACTGGTCCGGCAAAACTCCTTAATTTCACCTCGGAGTTCTTCACTTTCCTTATATCCATCCTTCAAGACAACATACGCTTTGACAACATCACTACCCATTATCTTCGGATCTGGAAGACCCACAACAGCTGCATTTTCGATGGCTTCATGTTCAAACAGGACATCTTCAACTTCTCTTGGATAGACCTTGAAGCCGCTGACGTTGATCATGTCTTTCTTTCTGTCCATAATGTAGAAGTATCCATCTTCATCCATCCGCCCTATGTCACCAGTCAAAAGCCATCCATCTCTGATCTGGTCAGCAGTTGCTTCTGGTTTATTCCAATATCCCATCATCCGCTGTGGACCGTCTATTATGATCTCACCTGTTTCTCCGATTGGTAGAATCTTCGTATGATCCTCCACATCTACGATTCTGACCTCTGTGTCTGGAAGTGGTATTCCAATTGACCCGATTTTTCGCGTTCCACTGACAGGGTTACTGTGAGTGACTGGAGAGCATTCAGTAAGTCCGTACCCCTCGATAATGACGCATCCTGTTCTTTCCTCAAACTCATGCAATACTTCTGGAGGCATAGCTGCTGCTCCAGTATTGCAGAATCTAATCGAACGAAGATCTTTCGCATAATCTTCAAGATCGTCACGCTCTAGGAGTCGCATGTACATTGTTGGTACACCAGGAAACATAGATGGTTTCGTATCTCGAATTATATCAAACAGTGATTTCTGATCTCGTGCGTCAGGATTCAATGCAATCCGAGAACCATTGTATATCCAGACATTCATACAAACTGTCATTCCATAGATGTGAAACAATGGCAAATTAGTAAGTCCTGTGTCCTTTCCTCGCTGCATTTGAGAAGATACTAAGTTGTAAACCGCGATAGCATTCGATACCAAGTTGTAATGAGTGAGCATAGCTCCCTTCGGAAGTCCTGACGTCCCTCCTGTGTATTGAAGCACCGCAATTTGTGTCTTAGGATCGATTTCAAATTTTGGTGGATCTGGTTTTGTTCTACTGATTAGATTAAGGAATTGCATTGTGCCAGCTATTTCAGGAGGGTCTCGGGGAGCATTTGGGATGTAATCCATTACGCTGGTGATGATTATGTTCCGAAGTCTGGTTCTGTCCTTGATGTTATTGATCTTCTCAAGTTGAGAGTCATGGACAATGATGGTCTCAGCTCCAGAATCATTCAGCTGGTATGCAATTTCTGATTCAGTCAATAAGACACTGCATGCAGTGACTATGCCGCCAGCTTTCAGAATTCCGTAGAAGCTAAATAGAAACTGAGGAAAATTAGGAATCATAATGGCGACAGTATCACCTTGTTTTACTCCTAAATCCCTTAGTGCAGTTGCCAGTCTATCTGCAATATCTTTGAACTCCTTATAGGAGATCTTTCGTTTCGCAAACCAGATTGCTGTTTGTTTGCCAAACTCCTCGGCCGTGTTGTCAAGAAACTCATATAGATTAATCTCAGGATAATCTATAGTTTCAGGTACTCCTTCTTCGTAATGTTTCAACCAAGGTTTAGCAGCATATGGATCTTCAGACATTGTTATTCTCTCTGCGTGGGTTATTCTCCACCTATTAAATCGAGCGCCTCTTCAGCAGCCTCTGCAACATAGTCATTTTCATCATGCATCATAGATTCCAAACCTGAGACTATGTCATTACTTGCTATTCCCATCTTTCCAAGAGCCTCTGAGGCTCTCCACCGAACGTCTGGTTGTTTGTCACTCAATGCAGTCAACAATGAGGGAATAGCATTTGATGCACCCGGACCCAACTTTCCTAAGCTCAAAGCGGCTTCACGTCGTACAGAGCTTTTACCATCAAGAAGAGCTTCTTGCAAGGCCAAAATCACGGACTCTTCAGTCAGTCCAATCTTTCCTAACGATCTGGCTGCTTCAGTTCGGACTTTGGTTCCTCCTGCCTTCAGATTCTCAATAACATGTGGAAGAGCAGTTTCAGCATCCTGACCAATACCACCTAATGCCGAAAGAATCAGAATCTTCATCTTGGTGTTTGCTGATGCGTAAGAATCAATCATCGCAGGAATTGCATCTTTTCCAATACTTCTGAGAGCATCCGCAGTCTTTCCACGAACTTTCTCAACCTTGTCTGTGAGTAACGACGCGATTTTGTCTATTACTGTTTGGTCTGTGATCTTCATCTCTCCTAGGGCTTCAACTACTCCTTGTCGAACGATTGGATTATCATGATTGATAACCTCTAGAAGAGTAGGAATTGCTTGTTCACCAATTTGGACAAGTGTGTTTATGGACCGAGATCGAACCCTCCAATCTCCATCTTCAAGAGCGTTAACAAGAGCAGGAATGGCTTCAGTTGAACCTTTTCCGATTCCATCAATAGCTTGAGCCGCTGCAGTTCTCACCATCCAACTCGGATCTTTGAAACATTCAATCAAGTTGGGAATGGCTTTGTGTGAGCCTGTTCCCATCTTTCCGAGGGTGATGACTACTTCAGTCCGAATTTCTTCATCCTTATCTCCCAAAGCTGCAATAAGACTCGAAACTGCGACATCTGTAGCTACGCCTATTTTCCCTAGGGAGATCGCTGCTTCTTTCCTTATCAACGCTTCATCATCAGTAAGCAGTTCAGCTAACCTTGGAATTGCATCGACTGCTGAGGCACCTATCTTTCCAAGTGATTTAGTGGCCTCCCTACAGATACTCCAATCATTATCTTCCAAACAGTGGATTAAACTAGACACGCTATCAGAGGCTTTTTCACCCAATTCGCCTAAAGCTAGTGAAGCATTGAACCGAATTGAACGAATTTCATTGCTTAGATGTTCAATTAGCTCTGCTA
>MEHG01000108.1 GCA_001940705.1 Candidatus Thorarchaeota archaeon AB_25 | reverse complement strand
TACAGAAAGTGAGTGTCAGTCCAATTTATGCACTTTCTTCACGCCAGCGCCTTCGTGTTTTATATCTGTCACTCGAGATACAACAAAGTCAGAGAGACCGTACTCAGCCTCCTCAACATAACCGTGAAGGATCACTTTCATGCCAACCCGCGGAAGGAATCTATGCCTATCCATAACGGAAGCTGAAATCCGAACGCTGTACGTTTGCCCTGTTTCTTCATGTTGAACCACAATGTCAGTTGTACCATACCAGCGGCGAGATGAGACCTGTGTTGTTCGGCTTTTGCCAATCTCTCGGATGATTCCTCGCACCACTGTCATTGTGAATCCTTCTCCCATGGAGGTATGAGTGTGCCATATCGACCTCCTCCACCAGCTTGGTATCTAATAGATTTGTTCCGATAGGCTTCAATCATCAGGGCAACCCGTTCATTAATGACTCTTATCTCATCTATAGGAGCTTTAGTGAGAATGAGTGTTTCGGGACCGAATTGAACTCGCATTTTGTCGTAGAGAGATCGTACACGTTTTGCTGTGGAAGATTTCACGCCAAGTGAGAGTGCAATGATATCCAGAAGGGGTGCAATATGCAAGTAAGGCGGACGATGAGAAGGAGTTCTCACTTCACCATTTCCAATTGAAGCTGCTCGGTCTCGGACTCCAAGCCTGAGTTTTTTCCCATCATATGGACATTTTACCATTCGTCTATGAATATCATCTAGAAGACGTTTCTTTTCAGCAGTATTCTCGCAATTAATGTAAATATTCAACTTATCGAAACTAGGCGGCTCATTTCCAGTTTTGACAATCAGAGTCCTTCGACAACTCGAGCAGAATGAAAGGAAATATTTTCCAAGTCTAGGATCCAGTCCAACATTTAGAACGGGTTTTCTTCCATTCTTACGTGTGATTGCTAGTTTGAGTTCCTCAAAGGTTGGTTCTTTCATCTCAAACCGAACAAACTCTCGCCCAAGTTTGTTTGGAGATGGTGAGTGTGCATCACTAGAGGTGATGAAGGTGAGTCGCCTTAGATCAGGGATGAAGTCTGCAGTAGTGGAATCTGCAGAGAGACCTAGCTCCAAGAAGTGTATATGGGGAGTTTCACTACCGTAACAAGACTTCAAGCTCGTGTGTTTATTCTCTCGGAAGATTGACCTAAATGGAGTAAATGCATGTGCGGGTCCAATCATCCCACCTACATCCCTAACTAACCCTGCGAGCGTTTCACCATTGGCCCGTGCTCGTGGGCGTCCACCCCACTTATCATCAATGTTAGAAGAATATGGTTTCAGAGTTTTTCGAAGTGTTTCTACGGAATCAAAATCAGGAAGTATAATGACATGATGGATTGACTCGTCGTCTTCAATCTCAACAGTTGGAATGAATGATATGGAATCATGAGTCAGAATATCATCTTGTAGCGTGAGATTTTTTCTTAGATGTTGAAGCCAATCAGGTTGAGTTGCATCACCAGTACCAATTATGTGAAGCCCCTTTTCCTTAGCACCCTTAGCAAGCATCGGAACTGTCATGTCTTTGCTAACGCCAATGGAATGCAAGGAATGGATGTGTAGATCCGTATCGAATTGAGGCATTCGCGGACCCTCAGATATTGATTACTACTTTGGTTACTGATGGTTGGTCTGCGTGCTCAAAAGCTTTGGCACCCTCTTCTAGTCGGAACTCCTTTGAAATCAGACGTTTCACCTCAATGCGCCCTTTTTGGAGCATTTCAATTGCTTCAGCATAAGGTCCTCGACTTGCACCAAGGATTGTGATCTCTTTGTTCACAATTGCGGTTGGATCAAATTGATAGTCAAGTCCGTGCATACTCTTCAGATTGACTATGCCACCGTTTCGAACGACATCAAATGCCATATCAATCCCATCAGTATTGCCAGTGGCTTCTACCACTATCCTTGGACCTACACCATGAGTAGCATCCAATACTTTACTCCTCCAGTCAGTATTGATATCCATAGTGCTCGATAGTCCCAGTTGGCGAGCGAGCCCTAATTGCCAACGATTTCGTCCTACAATGAAGACATCTGCACCACTTGCGTCGTAGACTTGTGCAAGAAGTAGAGCAATCTTTCCACTTCCAATGATTAGCACTGGTTCACCTTCATTAGCGGGACTGTCAGATACTGTCTTAATGGCAGATGCAAGAGGCTCAACGAAAGTACCAGATAATACATCAACACCTTCAGGCAGGGTGTGTATAAGATCTGCAGGAACACTGATGTATTCTGAGAGGCCCCCATCCCGATTAATACCAAGGACTTCCTTCTCTGCGCAATGGTGGCGAGTCCCACTTCTGCAGTACCAACATCGACCACAAGATATGTCGATCTCAGTTGTCACCGTGGTTCCTGGTACAAGATCAGGAACTGAACTCTCATGTACGGCCCCAGCAATTTCATGCCCTAATACAATTGGTAGGGGTGCTTCATAATCGCCCTTCCAAATCGCGATATCTGTCCCACAGATGCCCACAGAACGTACTTCAATTCGAACATCACCGGGCATCATTGGAGGAATTGGCGTGTCCGCTATTTGAAGGCCATCTGCAGTTAGTACAAGTGACTGCATTTTCAGTTTCATGTTAGATTCCCCATGATGGGGAATAAAACCTTTCGATGGTCACTGCATATCACTTATCAGCTTCACTTTGGACCTATAGTACGCGTAGTGCACTCGAATTCTAGAGGGAAGCAGATGGACAGACCGGTTATGTTCAATGGAAGGTTGAACAAGGATGAAGTAGACACGTGGTTGAACCTTCTGAATGAAACCAGCGAGTCTGGTTACAAAGACCACGAACTCGCAAGAGCATTCCTCATGCTTCAGGAGAGTATCACTTTTGTCTCATCCTTGGAGAACAGAATCATCGGTGGAACCTCAATCTACAGAGATAGGACCCGACTTGCCATTGTTCTTACTTCCGTTGCTGTTGACAATGAATTCAGAGAGTCTGCGTCGTATCAGATAATCAAATCTTCAATGCCATTTTTCAAAACTGTAGCCATCCGCGACGTGGATGCGTTAGTGTCTCATGATGGAAGTAGGAATACGCTTGGATTTCCCCTTAGTCTCGAATTAGATACGTGGATAGTAGACATCATCAAACGCATAGGATTTTCAGAAGTTGGAGACCTTGAACATTACACATTTGTGATAGATGATGTAATCAAAGAGGAACCAATCAGCTGGACCAGGGAAGTCAATGCAGAAGAAGTGAGAGAGCTGATATGGGATCAGAGCAAACCAATGGGATTGACTAACTCTCTAGTGTGGCTTTCTCGAGATTTCGCTTTGAATAGCAACTGTCTTGAAACTATCACTGTAGACGGACAGACAGTAGCAGTTGCGGGTTTCTGGAAATTGTCAAATGCTCTTTGTGTTTCACCGTTCGTCACCAACCCCATGAAACTCAGTTGGGATCTAATGGCCAAGAGTCTCATTTTTGAAGCAGTTAGAAGAGGTGTGAAACACATCGAGCTTCCACTCGTCGGAGAGGGACAACGGGACCTCATTCAAGCCCTCGAAAACAAGTGTTCCATTTCCTCATGTAGGAAGTTATCACTGTTGAGAAAGCCACTCTAGGTTATAGGTTCTGAGAAACCCTTTTGTTCGACACCACTCAGTCACAGGATGGTCATAACATGTCTACTGTCAGCCTGAAAAAAAGCGGCACTGGATTTCTATTGAAGTACGGTGATGTGAAGCTGGCGCTAGACACAGGAATCAAAGGTGAAACAACACTTCTCTCACATTCTCATTCTGACCACATTGGAGGTCTGAAGAATGCCAGACACATAATAGCTACTAAGGGGACCTTTGATACTTGGCAAGCGAGAAGATCAGACAAGTTGGGGAATAAGACAACAATCAAACATGGTGATATGTTCGGACAGATTGGAGTGAACATTACAGCGTTGAATGCAGGCCATGTTCTTGGCTCGACAATGTTCCTGCTCGAGTTTGATGATAATCTGACGGTCTTATACACAGGGGACTTCAATACTGTAGATAGTCTGGTTCACAAGGCAGCAATACCTGTTCAGGTAGATGTTCTGATAACTGAGGCCACTTATGGGGCTCCACAATGGGTTTTCCCTAATAGAAAGACAGTTTATGAAAACATCCTAGAAGCTGCAACAAAAGTGATAGATGAAGGGCGAATACCTCTATTTCATGCATATTCACTGGGTAAGTCTCAGGAAGCAATCGCCCTTTTACAGAGTGGAGGGTTTAGAGTCATATCTGGAAACACAAGTATCGACAAGGTCTGTTCAGTTTACAAACAACATGGGATCGACCTCAGGCATCATTCGGCTCAAAGTGAGCAACTGACTGACCTGCTTGATGAGGGTGCGGTTATAGTGAGTTCATCTTCCCGTCACACGGTTGGTAACATGCAACGAACTCTAGGACAGAACGAGTTCGCCAGATATGAAACAAAGCTTGAGTATTTCAATCTCTCAGGATGGACAATAGGTAAATTCAGAGAGAGAGGTTTTCCATTGAGCGCTCATTCAGATTTCAAAGGTCTACTAAACTTCGCAAAAGGGGTCAATCCTAGAGTCGCATACTGCTTCACTGAGAACGGAAGAACCCTCTCAAAACATCTTTCAGACAATGGTATCCATGCTGTACCACTCGAGTAGGTGATGTGTCATGGAAAAAGCTCTATCAGAGCTGGTTGAACCAGTTCATGCAGATTCGTTCTTTTCGGTTTCTAAATCGGGAGAGGTGCATGAGCGCCTCTGCTATGAGTATCTCGACCCGGAGGGGTATTATCGAAGAGTAATTCGTGATGAAGGTCTCTTGAGAAAAGAAATTGAGAAACTTGCAGATAATATGCAATACTTTCTTGATCAAGAGAGAGTTGAGATAAACAATGAACGAGTTCGGTCTCGAGTAGACTACTGTGACATTTTCCTCAAAGGAGCAACAGAAGTCGTGTCCGTGATCTACCTGATAGATTTTGCAGGAAGGTTCCAAGAGGGCACGAACAAGATTGAAACTTGGCTTGAGGAAGAAGAGGCACCGTATGACTTTGAAATCCTATGGAGATTCCCAGTTGGTACAAACATCAAAGAAATTGTAACGACCTTGGACTTCGAGATTTATGGAGACCTTGTCACCCTTTGGGCTCATGAGGGTGATGAGGTTGGTGGTTATGAGAGAATGGAATTCGATTTGACTGACACTATACTTGACACAAGGTGAAATGCTTGCAGACAGGTGATTTCATTGACTTACTAGCCTGGATACTCATCATTTTAGGGAGTATCATCATCATCTCTGGAATTGCATCCATGTTCATGCGTTCGGATTATCAATCAATAGAGGAGCGGAGAGAGAGTAAAGGAGTCATATTATTGGGACCAATCCCTATCGTCTGGGGCTATGGGAAGAAAACATGGGTAATTGCCGCCTTTGCTGCAATTACTCTCTTTCTCATTGTATTCCTCTGGCGATTCTAAGCGTTCCATCCGCATTCAGGACATTGCTTGATACCAGCAATGGTCCTCACTATTCTCCCATTGAGAAGACATTCAGGACAAACATCCAGATTCTTGTTGCATGCAGGACAGACAGTTTTTCGGTTCAAATCACGAATACAAGTAATGGTACCACAGGAGGGACATTTGATCGCATGGTCTTGACAAAATTCGTTTCGACATCGGTCACAGCGAATCTTTGATTTTTCATGACAAAACGTACAGGTCCGCGCCATCTACATCGCCCCAAAAACATGCGCTAACACCTACCAAATAAGTTTAGTCCTGAAATAGGAAGTATTGCCTAGGCCATACCAATCCTCATAGATACTTGTTGATGCTAAAGTTTGGAGCTTTGGCAAGATGATGTTCGTTTGTAGAATGTGTGGAAAGACCTCTGTTGATATTGACATGGTCCTAGAAGGCGCATGTAGTTGTGGTTGTACTCATTTTCATCTAATATCTGAAGACCGTTCAGAAATGCCTGAGGAATTGAACCAAAAGGAGTCAATCAGGAGGGACTTGCATAGATGGCTTGACCTGAATCTTGACTCAATGCCTCCAGATGTTGTGGGAAACATCCGAGTCCTTTTCGAGATAGAGAAGGACAATGTAACTTCTTGAGGTTTAGTCACTCACTCTTCTCAATATTTTCCAATGGGCGCTCGATACGAGCTATCTGATCCTCTATCTGTACATGTAGATCGGTCTTACCAGCCACATTAGCAATTCTTTGAACCGCCTTGAGACCGTGTATCAACGAGTCTAGCCACGAGTAGATATCGCCGGGATATGCCCAAAGTTCGAAATCATCATGAAGCTTCTGAGCAAGCCCTGAGGGATTGAACCCCTCTTTCCTTTTCTCAACAAGCCATCTCCCAAGACTGATCTTGCCATGGTCACATTCAGGATATTCGCGACATCCGCAGTTGAAGAAAGTGGTTGTCCACTTACCGAAAATCTCGAAGACCCACTGGGGAAGTTTCCCGGCACCACTCTTTGGACGGCTTAAGTCGCTTATCTCACTGAATAAACCTGAGAAGAGTCTGGTGGGCATATGGGTTTTAAAAGCGGAATTGACCTCTTCTTGAAGCTTGACACTTAGATAGATGTTCTCAAATGGTTCGAGCATAATGGCAATGTCCGTCACATCATAGGTTGCGGTTAGTTTCATGACCTCAAGTCCCATACTGGGGGTCAAGAATGAGAGAGAAGTGGCTCGTCCAAGGTCTGTGGGATGAACACCGCCCTCTTTCACACGAACCATGTGTTTACGGACAAGATGCTTGAGAGCCTCGGATGGAGGTACGGACATTGAGAGCATCCGCTTGTATGTAAGAGCCACAGCCTTGAGATCAACAAGACCAGTTGAGCAGATAGTGGCTAGAATCTGTTCAGCACATGTTTCTTTGTCAGCAAAGGGCTCAACATCTTCAATAATTCCATTCAGTAGCTCAACCGCAATTTCATCCTCAGCCTTGTCCTGACCTCCATGGTATTTCCTTTCAGGTTGGACAATGAGGTAGACCTTACCGCGATCATGCTTACCAAGTCTTCCAGCTCGTCCAAGCATCTGCTCAAACTCCGCGGTTGACAACCACTCTGCTCCCATCGCGAGAGTTTCAAAGATGACCTGTGAAGCTGCTAAATCCACACCAGCGCCAAGTGCCGCTGTTGTCACTATACTCGAAAAACGCTGCTTCGAAAACGCATGTTCAGTACTTCGCCTCTGAGAGTACGATAGCCCTCCATGATAGACAGAAGTTGAAACACGGTGTTCTCTAAGCCAATCACTCAACGCATGGGCACGTCGTCTTGAATATGTGAAAATAATGGATTGTCCCTTGTTTCCTGAACTACTCACATGACGAAACTCTTGATTGACAAGTCGACGTATCATGGAACGTTTTTCCTCGTCAGAGCGGGCAAAAACAAGATGCCGCTCTAATGGAATTGGTCGACCCTCGTAGTTCACAAGTTTCATTTTGAGTTCTTTTGCTAGGACCTGCGGTGAGCCAACAGTGGCTGATAATGCGAGGTATTGTGCCTTTGGAAAGTGCATCCGCATCCGAGTGAGAAGTCCATCCAGTTCAGGACCTCTCTCAGGTTCAGCTAGATTCTGAATCTCATCAATTACAACTGTGCCTATTTCTCCAAGGTCAGATGTATTGCCTGACCGGAAAATGAGGTCTAGAGCCTCGTATGTAGCACAGATAATGTCAGCTTTTGTGATGTCAGTATCAACAATGGGTTTACCCTCTTTTCCAACATCTAAACGTGACATACCAACTTTGATACCGACTCTCAGTCCGAGTGATTTGTATCGTTTCCGGAATTGTTCGTACTTTTCATTAGTTAGAGCCACAAGAGGAGACATGTAGATCATCTTCTTCCCCTGCATGGCTTTTGGAACTCCAGCGAGTTCACCTAAGAGTGTCTTGCCTGATGAGGTCGAGGATACTATCAACATGTTGACATCTTTGAAAAGCCCGGCATCAATAACTTGGGTCTGTATGGGTAATAGGAACTCGAAACCATCGGAAGCAAGTTGTTCCTTAAATTTCACCGGGATAGGAAGTTCAGACATCTCACGAGAACCCACACCATCTTTTGCTACTACTGTATCAATGAGAGTCAAGTCCGGTTCTCTCGTCGGGTCAAAGCCAGGCGACATCATGTCAACAAGCCGGGGAATTGACTTCACCTTGGATACTTGTCGCTCTAGTTGATTCATCATAGCTTTTGAAAGATGAATACCCAAGGTCTTCAACTCGAGTTTGAGGTCTCCCTGTGCACAACTCGTACACGTAACCTTGTCTTCAGTGATTTTTACTGCATTCCGCCTTGTCAATATAGTGAGACGGTCATCACGAAGACAGTGCTGACAGGTTGGCACAATACGAGGTTCTGGAGTCTTGATACGAGACAAGAAATCTTTGAGGTCTTTGAGAAAGTCCGGTTTTTGTTCCTTTGGGATGATGATGGTCTTTGCTTTCCGAATTATTTCATGAGCTTCCTTAGGTTGATAGTATACTGGCTTATTGTACTTGATGAACCAGAATCGCTTGATCTCCAAAAGACCG
>MEHG01000107.1 GCA_001940705.1 Candidatus Thorarchaeota archaeon AB_25 | reverse complement strand
GTGTCCCGAATCTCGCTTTCAAAGCGCTCAAGTCGGTCTTCGAATGTATTGTTGACCCATCTGGTTGAATCCTTGTTCCGTACAAGAACTCCGCCAGTTGCACGAATATCTTCCTTAGAGATGCTCAAATTTGTCTTCTTGCCAGTCGCTTTGGCAACAGCTGCTTCAACCGCCTTGATGTCAATATTAGAAGCGTGTCCTTTGGGTGTAACAATCTCAAGATCTGTTTCTTCGAGGGACGCTGCTGCATCTATAATCAATGTTTCGAGAGTTTCTGCGTAAGCCTTCTTTTTAACCAAGTCTTCGAGATGCTTCCTTGCTGCTGCAAGGACATCAGCAATGAGGGTTTCTTTCGCCTCAAGAAGCTGATACTTTGACTTCAGTTTTGCACTTGCTTCGTATCTGGTAACCTCTGCGTTTGACTCAATCTCAGCCTTCCCAGTTATTGATGCAGTAACCTCTTTTGCCTTGGCACGCGCTTCATTGAGTTTCTCTTTCTTATGTGACTCAGCTTCTGAGAGGATCACCTTCTCCTTTTCATCAGTTTTGGAGTTGATGATTTCAATTATGTTTGTCATTCCACTCATGATATCATGCCTCCTTCAGTAGGATCTTCATCACTGCTTGATATGCATCATCCCGCTTCTTTTGGGCAGAGTCTTGCATCTTTTTGATTGTCTTCTCGGTTTCCTTGAAAACCGACGATTCAATCTCTACTTTTCTGCTTTCGATATCACTAAGCATTCTAGTGGCAGTATCTTTTGCCTCTCTCTCAGCCGCTTCGATAATCATTTTTGCTTCTTCGTCAGTATCCTCATGGATCTTACGTGCCTTCTTCTGAGCGTCTTCGATTCTCTGTTGGGCTGCTTTCTCAGTTTCATGAATCTGGTCGATTTCATCGTGTGCCGCACACATGACTATACCTCAAAGTACACGATAATTATTCCTCACGATTATCTCCCCCCTTTAAAGATTGACGTCAGCCCGTAAAGGTTATTTGGAGCGTGGGAAGCATCTCGTACTTACACTCTTCGGTAAATTGGAGCGTCAGCTTCAGTACAATTGAAGATGTGAGAATGGTGATGACATCATGGGTCGGATGAGTCCGCAGAAAATGATAGTGGCAAAGGTTGTATCTCATAGAGATTTTGAGAGGCAGGTCTTGATGTCACTTGAGGAGTTTTCACTCTTTGAGTTCATTGACGTTCGGCGACAAGCTGGAATTGTTGATGTGAAGCGGACTCGTGATGAGGAAACCGCATACTCTGCCCTTGAGCGATTGACAAAGGTGCTCGAGTCCCTAGAGGTGGATTACACAAAACGGACAGGAGTTTATACCGAAGTCAATGACACCACACTCGAGGATTCACTTACTCTGGCAGCAGAGGTCATTTCTGCAGTTGAAGAGGAGGTTCTTGACATTGACTCCAAGACAACAATAGCCCGTCTTGAGATGGAGCGTCAAAGAGGAATTGCAGACGTTGCTGTGTCCCTTGAACCCCTTGGTATTGATCCCAGTTTGATTGGCACTACTGAGTTTACTTTCACCACTGCCGGTATAGTTCCCTCTGGAAGAGAGTCTGAACTAGAGTGGAGTATCAATGAGGTAACTGAAGGAGCCTTCACGATCGGAACACTTGCTCTGAAACGAGGAGGTTCTGCATGCGTCATTACAGTACCTGTCGAATTGAAAGATGCTGTAGAACGAATTCTCTCAGCTATGCAGTTTGAGGCCTTTGCTATCCCAGAGGATTCAGCCGGCCGTCCTGAACAGATTGTTGCAGACGCCGAAAATCAAATTCTAGAGCTTGAGAAGGAAGTTGAACAGCTAGTTCAGAGTAAAGAACACATCGCTCTCGAGTGGGGGACAAGGATTCTCGCAGCTTGGGAGACTCTTGACATTGAGCGTAAGAGGATTGACATCAAGAGTTACATTGTCTATACTGAACAGTCACTCAAGATATGGGGTTGGATACCTGAGGGCAAAGAGGAAGAGTTTGAATCACTTCTCCGCGAAAATGTAGGTCCTGCTCTTGAGGTTACATTTGATAAACCCGATTTCGCAGAGGTCGAGGCTCCAACCTATATCTCGAATCCAAAATTCATGAAACCGACAGAGGATGTCGTCAAAGCATTTGGCATACCTGGTCGGCATGACCTTGACCCAACAAAGATCATGGCATTATCATTTCCGTTAATCTTCGGTCTGGTCTTTGCAGATGTTGGACAGGGCTTTCTGATATTTCTAATAGGATATGCTGCACTCAGAGCAAATAAGAAAGGCCAGGACTGGGGCGCAATTCTCGGATATGTCCAGAATGGTGCTCAAGGTCTGATGTTGATGGGCATATTTGCGATATTCGGAGGGTTCCTGTTTGGGAGCTTCTTCGGTGCGGAAACAGTCCTTGAACCACTATGGCCGATATTTGCCCATACCGATCCTAATCGCGCAACACATATGCTCAAACTCTCAATCGAGGTTGGAGTCATTCACATCTCATTGGGAATCATAATGGCTCTGTACAATGAACTGAAGTACAAGAATATGCGGAAAGCTTTGATTAATGCGTCTTATTTCTGGATGTATCTTGGTTTCATCATCCTCATCTTTGGAGTCAGCTACAACAGTATTGGAAACTGGTTCCTCACCTCTGGAACTGTATCTCTGTGGTTGCCCCTTATCGGTATCGGATATGGGACTGGAGCACATAATCCATTTTACCCAATACTCCCGATTGCTCCATTGATGTTCACACTCTTCATGTTCATTATTCCACTTGTCATCATGCTCCTTGCTTCATTCAAGGGCGGAATGGACGGTGTCGTACATCTCCTAGAAAGTGTCATTGGGATGATCAGTCACACAGTAAGCTATGCACGTATCTTCGCTCTGAACACGGTACATATCATTCTGAGCAGTGTCTTCATCACTATGCTCCCTCCTATCGTCAACATCTACTTCCCCTCGTTCTCACTGTTTGGTGTGGATATAATTCCAGCAGTGGTGCACACTTCACACTACACAGGACCTCCTGTGATGCCAATTCTTGGGGCTTTCATTGGTACCTTGATTGTGGGAATCCTTGAAGGGCTGCTTGGATTCATGCACACACTCAGGCTACACTTTGTTGAGTGGTTTAGCAAGTTCTATCATGCTGGTGGAGTTGAGTTCCAACCATTCTGTGTGAAACGTTTACACACCGTGAAAGTCACTGCAGAGGCTATTGCTTCCACTATCCCTACGGCGTGATGGGAAACTTACCAATCATTCTCCCGCTGAGCCAAGATATAGTGCGATAAGTTCAGCTTCACCCTTTTGACTTGGGTCTTGGTCTCGTTCAAGACGCTGTCTGTTGTCCCAGACGCTTCTTGCAAGGAGATCTGTGGTCTTTGCCCGATTATCCACGTTCTGAGCCGCCTGTCCATCACCTACTTGTTGGAAGACTTGTGCTGCCACAGTGTAGTTACCAACAGCTTCTCGGAGTTGATCGTTCGCATCTGAATAATGCATCTTAGCCTTAGATCTCTCTCCAGTCTTGAACATGTACTCCGCCATGAAATCGCTCTTAGCACCGAGAATTCGTGAGAGGTCTCCTTTGAACTTCATTATTACGCCTTGAAGCTGTTTCACCTGAGCATCAACATTGTTCTTTTGCCGTAACACATCTCCCTTGACACTATCAAGCTCGTTGGCTGCAGACTCAAACGATGCCACTGTCTGCTTGATCCTTGAAATTGCACCATTATGGACCTCAAGTGCATCCTCGATAGAGTCCTCGTCCTCCAGTTGTGCAAGCTCATCCTCAAGTTTCTGTAGAGCGTCCACTCTTTCAATCTGTGCTCTGAACGACCACTGCTCGGACTGTCTAGAATAGACCTGTGCCTCTGATGCGAAAGCAGTTGCTAGAGCGAGTCTCCCTAAATCCGTGAGTTCATTTGCCGGACCTTTCTCTCCTAGGACCTTGTAGTAGGAGGCTGCTTCTGCTGCATGCAGATTCTCTAGGATGCGTGACATGATGAACTTCACGCCATGGTCTAGGTTTGCACTCAACTGAAACTGAATCATATACTTCACATTGTTGAGGAGTGCCAAAGTTCTATTACGAAGATTTCCAACCTCTTGATCCTCAGCTTCGAGGCTCAAGAGAATGCCCAGACTGTTTAGGCCCTCGCGAATCGAGTCCAGAGCATCAGCTGGATTGCTAGCCATCAATGCGGCTGCCTCATCGAGCTCCTTACTTACGGCTTGAATAAGACCTGTCTTTCGGAGGTCCTTCGCAAATTTGATCTGGTCAATGATGCTACTAATGTCATCTGTTTTCTTCTTGCGTTTCTTGAGGAGTTCCTTAACAAATTGGTAAGTCTTAAGGTCCTCTTTGATTGCACTAGTCAGCTCTCGTGTCTTTGCAAGTTTTTCTGCTTTCTCTAAATTCTTGAAAATGTCTTTTAATACAAGATTTGCTTCTGCTTTGTTATTGACTTGGATTAACTCTGACAGGGTGTGTACACTTGCCTCTACGCTACAATACAATGACTGTGCTTTCTTCTGTTCTTTGTCAAGTCTCGACTGCTCCGCATTGGTCTGAAGTGCAAGCACCTCTCTGAAACACTTCTCTGCACGTCCGAACGCATCAGAAGCAACTTGATACAGTTTTGAGGCGTCCTCCAGGTTCCCCGCACGCATCTGTGCATCAGCTATGTCCGTGTAGGTCATTGCAAGATACACTTCACTGAGACCCGCTGTGTTCTGTTTCCAAGACTTCATCATGGCCAGTCTTTCTTTGTGCTCACGTTTCTTCTGGAAGTGTGGAATCGCCTCATTGTAGAGATCGGTAGCCTGTTCAAAAATGAACGAGCTAATAATATCCCGCCATATGAGTTCATCAAAGGGATTGAATGCTTGCCTGAAAGTACTCTCTTGACCTATGAGTTCATTCAAGAACTCGTCATAGAACTCCGCCTCAGCGCTCTTGTTCTTGCCAAGTATCGAGGTGAGTTCTTCATCCTTGGCTTCATGACTCTCTTTGAGGAGAGTGTATGCCTGCATGCCCAAGGCAACTCGTCGGAGTTTTTGGGTTCCATCAACTTTCTGGGGGACTGCAGAGAATGGTTTCTCCAACATTGTATAGACTGCTGCGAGGTGCTTGGAAGCACTTTTCTCTTTGTCCTCATGCTCCTCCTCAACAAACGGTCCGCTCGCTGCAGCTGCTTGGTGAAGCCATGCCATGACCCGAGCCATCCACACATCTGCTAAGTTCGTCTGAACCTGGGCCTTGAGCTCTTCAAGCGCGGCCTCGAGTTGCTCTTTGACCTCTCCCTCGCTCTGTGCTGCCCTATTTCTAAGATATGCGAGATCGAAGTCATCAATCATTATCTGTTCATTGAAGGATGCGATCTTGTCGTAAAGTTCCGTGAAGGCGTCATGCATATCTATCCTCTTTCTCTCAAGACCTTCTCTGTCATCGATATCATGGAGCGAGATTTCTCTTACTGCATCTTGTGCCTTAATGTTGAGCTCGAAAAGAAGGCTAGTGAAGATTGTAGTATCATCTGCATCCATTTTGTCTTTACTTGCTTTCTTCTTTGAGCTGGGTAGAACGTTACTCAATAGAGCATCCTCCTCTAAAGCCGCGTCCAGTGCAGAAACATCTAACTCTTACTTAAGAGTACTTACGCCGAACATTGTGCTAATTGGCACTTGGTCGATGTCCTTCTACCGCTCTATAAAAATGAAATAGCGTGTGTGACCATTATTCTTCGGCCGTTCTGAATCTTATTTGCCGCCCATCTCGAATCTTCACGAGATGACCCTCATCAACAAGCTTGTTCAGGACTTCACTCGTCCTAGATCGTGACCTTCCCCACCTCTCAGCAAGCTCTGTGGCTGTAAGCCCAAGACGCTCTTCTTGTAAGAGGTTCACAAGTCTGTTCCAGCTGATGTCGCCCTCTAAGCAGTTACCACGGTTGTTGAACACATTATATTGTCCTGAGTCATATGGTGAGCCCGCGTCGGGTGTTTGCTTCAACCTGCTAGTCAGCTCTACTATAGTGTCCTTCAGTGTGTAGACTGTCTGTTTCAGCTCATGAACTTCCTCTCGAAGCTCTTTCAGTTCTTTATCCTCTGTCAAGATTGGCCCTCCTAATCCTAGCTCTTCTCATAATCCGGACTGAACTCGATATAGTTTCTTCTCTTCTTCTTCTTCTCCACACAGTCCTTGACGTCATCTGCTTCGAAGTCCATCTCTTGTGTTGGTTCATATGTTTCCATGTCCTCCATTACACTGTCTTCACTCGATACCTCGTCAGCGGTTCCTGGCAGGACATTGGCTGAATCCTCATGGATTTGATCTTCTAGTTTATCAGCAAAAGATGTAGCAGAAGAATCTAGTAATTCATACTCGGATTTCTTCATTTGAAGGATGTTAGCGAGAATCTCCTTTGTTTCCTTCGCACAAGGGTCTCGTTTATGATGATACGTCACTGAGTCCGACATCCGTCGACAATAATCAACAACAATCAACAGATTTAGGTATCTTTTGCTTAAAAGGATTTGGTTGGATGGTTCTCTTCTATTCACTCTCTCCAACCATGGTTCTTGCGAAGGTGATGTACCCTGTGTGAGCGACCATCCATGTTGTGGGTCGGGTCTTGTTCTCGCGGACCATAATCTCTCTCTGCAGGACCTCGAGAGTCTTTATCATACCCCACTTTCCATCTGTTCCAAGAGCTTTGCATGTCTTCATGGTCTGCTCGATAGTTGGACTATAGCTCGCAATATATCGACTTGGTTTCAGTACGCGGTGTGCCTCATCGGTGAGCTCCCAAGGTGTGGCAAGATCTAGGGCCACTGCATCGATGTTTTCTTCCTTGATGCCCTCTAGGATGTCCTGATTGTGCATCGTGATGTTCTCAGTGAGTCCATACTTTTCCAGGTTCTTCTTCGCACCGTTATACATGTCTTCCCTGATCTCGTATGTATAGACCTGTCCAGAGGGACCGACAGCTCTTGAGAGGATGCTTGTGAGTGCTCCTGATCCCGTACCAGATTCAACAACTCTCATTCCTGCCCCAATCCCCGCCTCAACAAGGATTGTTCCGGCATCCTTTGGATAGACAATCTGTGTGTTTCTACCCATGGCAATTTGGATGTCCGTAGGGCTGGGTCTATGGATCTGGAACACAGTTCCTGAGTGACTCCCCACCCTAATTCCGTAGGGCTTGCCAATCAGGTCATCATACTTGATGATTCCCCTGTTGGAATGAAACTCCTCCCCAGCGGTGACTTTCCGTATCCAGTTCCGTTTTGCATCTAGGAATATGAAGACGTGGCTACCATCCTGAATCTGGTCTTGCATAGCGAGTCACTGCTGAGTTGACGTTTTGAGTGTTGTTACCGTTTATTGTAACCTGGACAAACCTGGTCATCAGGCTGTCCGCCCAGAAACGACACTGGGCTTGGATTGAACATGAAGGTCTTGATACGAGTTAATGAATCCTATGTGAAGACCGCCTTGAATAGTGTTGCTGCTGCTAGGGCGATGATTACAATGGATAGACCACTTTCTAACCATCTTGGCTTTGTGTCAATCGAAACTAGGCTTCCCATTCGCGTACCGATTATCGCACCAACAAGTACAGTTAAGCCCTCAATCAACATGAGCTGTCCTTGACTCCAGTACAGAATCACTCCAACAAGTGAGGTGATGGCAGCAACAAACAGAGATGTAGCAATCGCCCTATGAATACTGACATTGAAGGATCTGAGAAGCGGAGCGAATAGTGACCCTCCACTTCCCCCTCTCATCCCACCTAGAGTATTAGCTACAAACGTTCCGGCGGCAATGGCAGGTGCAGATGGAGTCAGTTTCTGTGAAACTTTCGGTGCCAAATGGCTAAGATTCATACCTACTACCGAGATGACTGATATAATGACAAACAGGATGGCCATCATTAACGCTGATGTCGAGAGTGAAAACGCTACTACCGTGCCTAGCAATGTGCCTATGGCCCCTCCAACAATCATGTAGGATCCAAGATGCCGGTCTATATTCTTCTTCTGCGTGTATGCTCCGATTGAACATGACACGGGAATAGTAAAGAGGTTGATTCCGTAAGCTGATATCATAGCGAAACCAATGAGGTTTAGTAAAGGGATTCGTATTGATCCACCTCCTATACCAAACAGCCCACTCCCAAATCCTGAAATCAGACCTATGATACCTGACAAGGATAACAAGGTGACAAAATCCATTGTTATGGGCCTTCTTCTGCTAGTTGAATGTACAAAAGTTAGATACTTATCCATCGCCAATTCGCATAAGTTTTAAACTTAGTCATGATGATTTAAAACGCGCTATGCTACAAAGCTTTATCCGAAGTCAGATTCGAGTCGTCCGGAGGTGCTCGTTTGAGAAAACCATCCACGCCAGATGAAGACGAAATCGACGCCGCCAACATTGACAAACCAGTAGAACTTCTACCAAAGTCTGCACTACCGTATCACCCACGAGTAGGAAACTCACTTGACCTACTTGTTGATCTCAGTGTTGGGGTCGTACTTGGTCGCTCAGATTCCTTTCACCGAAAGTACTACACAGGAGGTCTAGGG
>MEHG01000106.1 GCA_001940705.1 Candidatus Thorarchaeota archaeon AB_25 | reverse complement strand
GTGCCAAGTCTTAGTTTTACAGCCTTTGAGTCATCAGTGTGTCCAATGACTGCAATTGAAAGTCCATGTACTCCTGCTATTCGTTTAACCTTTGGGAGGTTCTCTTCAGATGTCGCTACAAGAAAACCCAATGAGATGAACATCCTAATCCAGTCGTCCAAAGGAATGTCAGAAGGACGAGAAGCATCAAGAGCGTCCAGGCTCAAGGTGCCCCCGCATCCTGAGTATTCTAACATCATTCCAGCGGTTCCAATCACTCCAGCCACAGAAACATCCTTTGCAGCAGTCAACAACTGCTCACTCGCAAGTTCGTTCATCACAGAGAGTCTCAGGACAACGTCATCAGAGGAACGACCGGTGACCGAATCCCACCCCAATGAATAGCTCTCGCCTCTTAGTCCGACTTTGTCAAACAGGAGCACCAAGACATTGCCAGATTCAGCACCACCTGCAGTGAGAAGGTTGGTTTTCTTCACGGTGCCTGTGGCGGACCCAACAACGTATGTAGAGCTTGACTGTGGGTTTGTGTGTCCTCGGACAATGGGGACCCTGAATGTCTGGGACCCATTGATCAGACCATCAAGCAGTGCTTCTCCAATTTCTGGATTGGAATATGAAAGAGCTACGGCAAAGGATGTTGGGGTTCCGCCTGCTGCATAGATATCCATCATGTTGGCAAGAACTGCGTTGAACCCTGCTGCTCTTGGATAATTCAGACACAAGTCTTCAACAATGCCATCTGTTGTCAAGAGTACATATTCATCAGACTCTGTGCCTATGGCTGCAGAGTCCTCTCCAAGACTGTGTGGCGTATTACCTTTGAATGATTCCAGTCGAAGCTTGTCAATGATTGAAGGAAGCACAAATTTTCTTGAGATTCCATCAAAGCTCAAGAGGAGCTTCAAGATCTCATCAAGACGACTCAAGTCCAATCACTCTAAACTAGGGACTCGGTGGTGTTGGTCCAGGAAGTAGTCCTACAGCAAAAGCCGCTTGACTCAGTAGGATACCAATTCCTAGAAGTGATAATCCAACCATGAAGTAGATGAGTGCCCTCATTTCGGGGCGGATTTCCTCGAACACTTCAGTTCACCTTCGCTGAACAGCGAACTATGTGTTGCTTATAGACATTGTGCCATGAGTGGTTGTTCGTTATCCTGTTCAATCATCTCTGCCTGAACTTTCTTGCAAGATCTTTTGGCATCGCGTCGGGATAGGGTTCGTCAAGCTTAACTGGTGCCTTTGTTTGAACAGGTCTAGTTGTTTGCTTGCACTTCCCATCTTGCGTCATTTTTCGAGTTGCGCATTTAGAATGAATGCACCATCCTTGATCGCACTCTTCGTCAATCCAAGTACACCAGACGATTTTCTTGTTTCCCTGCTTCCTAATCTGAAGAGCAGGAGGTTTCTTTTCACATATGAATTTCTCACACAGAGCTGTGCAATCCACGTTGCTGTTGTCCATTACTAATCGCTCCAATGTTTATTCATGTTCACCTTTTCTCAGCAATCCTGAGTAGCGATATTAGTTGTTCCTGGCCCCCCTCCACAATCCTGATGCTTCTTTCAAGTCTCGCCTTTGATGAATCATAGGAGTTGCGGGGTATATCTCCAATCTTGAATTTGGCCTCAATCCTACTGACTTCTTTGTCAAGCTTCTTGAGTGTCTTCTTGATTCCCTTCATCCAATTCTTCGCAGTCTTAATTGCTCTCTTCAAATTCTCGCGAAGCTCTTTGATGGAATGAAGTATTTCAGTTCGTTGTTCCTTGTAGACTTCCTTGTCAACTGTACCTGAGATTGCCTCAAGTTTCGCGAGCCGTTCTTCATCATTGTTTAGAGCATCTAGCAACTTTTCCAAGACCAAAGGTGTTGAAACAGCAGCTAGTTCCCTTCGACGACTCTTAGTCTTTTCAAATTCATCCCGCAGCTCTTCGGCTCTGACAGTAAGGATATGTTTGTCAGCTTGTTGAAGTTGCAAAGCCTGTCTAGTTGCCTTGGTTCTCTCAATGATGCTGTCAAGTTCCAATTCGACAACTTCAAGCTCAGATCTTGATAGAAGTACGATTCCAGCCTCATGTTCCATATCCTCAATTGACACATCAAAATGAGGCATAACTATCTTCTCTGGTTCAGATGGGACACCATAGGGCTCCATGTCTTCTTCAAACTGCGGTTCAACTTCTGGAGGACTGACTGAAATCTCTGTATTAAGGGGCTTTCCACAAATCTTACAGAAGCGTCCCTCAGGGACTTCCAAACCACAGAAAGGACATTTTACTAGCGGTTCTGACATGGCTATGCTCCACCCATGATAAAGGTCTTAATCGGACTAAGGTCCAAAAGAGGATTCGATCTTTTTCATGCTAGCGAGCCCAGTCGACTACTAACTTCATCTAGCTGGGCTTTTGTTGTTACTATCGTATTTGCACCATAAGTTGGTAAAACTTTCAACTCCTCTACAAGAAGAGCTATCGCCTTTGTAGAGTCGATCTCCTTCTTATCAAGAGAGCCATCAGGAAATGTTAGTGACGCCTCCACCCATTTTGTCTTTGTGTCATCAGACGGGTATAGACAGTAGATATAGTCGTCATTGCTGCAGATAAATGAAGGAGTATTCTCCCAAGCTTGTGCCAACAGCATGCCAAAAGCCTTTGCGTTTTCAGCCTTATCAGCCATAAGGATAACCTCTGGGGCCAGACGTTGTAACGAACAACGTAATTGCGAACTTAAAACTTTCTCAGTCAGTGTAATCATGGTCTATGCCAGATAAATGAGTAGTAGGCAATCTCACCATTTTCCTTGACTGTTGCAATCATGAATTTCTTCCTCACGCTTGTAGCTAGTCGCCCAGCACGAACAATATCAAGTGGAACTACACCTTTCCTCTGAGGGATAACGTGTACAAGAAAGGGTGCGTGGTCCTTGCCCGGACCGCGTTCGTAAACTGCAAAATCGGTACCAAACTTCAATCCAGGTCTGACAACGTAACCACGTTCACGCAATTGTGAATATACAATATAACGGTCCTTGAATTCATCAGACCATTCAGAACCTAGTTGAAGAAGATCTTTCACACTCAGAACAGGATCGTCATCATGACGTCGAACGATCAATCGTTTTTGTTGTGTGAGATAGACACACTCTATCAAAGATAGCTCGAGGGGTTTGTCAAAAACAGAGCTCTTGGGTTTTCTAATTCCAACAGGTTGACCAAAGTATCCTTCCTCATATAGTCGCATACCATGATTAGAATCCCATACGATTCCTCTGTCACCCACAAGTCTAGCATCTGCGACTGTGGAAGTTTCTTTCAATTCATAGCACCGACTGTATTAGCTGTTTAGTGTGAGTGAGAGAGTTCGAATAACGAGCGCGGCATCCTCGCTAAAGTTAGCCATATCCTCCAACATATTGACAAAATCACGGAATCGTAGCATCACTGCAAGAGGGATTTCTAAGGGATATAATAGAGTCTGGATTTTTCTCTGGACAATATCGATTTCTTTTTCTAGTCTACATATCTGATCAACGCGCTTCATTGACTCCTCCATATTGATAGATAGAAATCGCACTGCTTCACGCTGCTCAGTAACCTGAGAGCTCATTAGCTTTCCAAGTTGTGCTATTATTTCCTTCAAATCACCATCAGGAGTCCATTCACTGACAACTGCAGCTAAGTGGTAGCATGCAATTTCAGCACCGTCAATGGACTTGTCATTATAATGTACAAGTTTTAAAAGGTCCTCACGCTGCATCAGGGTGCTTGCTTTTGCTAACTCATTGAGAATAGTACGCTTGAGGACATCTCCTTTTTCTTCCAAAGCTGTGATCTTGTCTAGTTGCTCTTTGTCAATCGAGTCCTTACCATCGAGCCAATCTGTGATTGCATTGACTACTATCTTGTTTGCTGATACTGCCACACGAAAATGTTCGTCCAGCATCTGTGTGATGTTTCCTAGTTCGGAACTCATGAATCTATCATTGTCAAGAACCATGATGCGCACCCATACTGAGCTGGAGTCGATTGGAGTAGCTTTTTAATTCTTCTGGACAACGACCACAATAGGAGAAAGGAATAGTGGAGCTCTGGCAAATAATCGTCGCTCTCATTCAGGGACTAGTAGAATGGCTACCAATTAGCAGTGAGGGGCAGGTTGTCCTGTTCTTGTATAACTTCACTCCAGTCCCCTCAGAAGAGATAATCGCTCTTGTGGTCTGGCTTCATCTTGGAACTGCTCTAGCAGTGATTGCGAGGTATCCGAGGGTTATATTTGACATCGTACTTCTTAAGGATAAGAAACTGTTCAGACTCCTTCTAGTAGCGACATTGAGTACAGCTATCACTGCTGTTCCTCTCTATTTCTTCCTGAAGAACAATCTAGCACCTGTACACGGTGAACTCCTAAACGTGCTCGTAGGAGTGTTACTCTTGGTCACAGCAATTGTGCTATATCTTCCCACAAGGACCAAAGAGGAGGACATTGATGCTGACACTGAGAGGGAAGTCGAAAACCAAGAGGCAACCACAACTGGACTAGTCCAAGGACTGGCAGTCCTACCCGGCTTGAGTAGATCAGGAGTGACTATCTCTGCGCTTTTGATGCAACGAATAGATAAAGAAAGTGCAATGAAGTTCAGTTTCTTGATGAGTGTCCCTGCAGTATTGGCGATTCTTCTTCTCGAGGTTATCACAGGAAGTACACTTCCTGCAAGTGTTGGTACATTGGACCTTATCATCATCGAAGGTATTGTCTTTGTGACAGGTCTGCTTTCTATGGAGTTCCTCTTGCGACTTGCAAGAAGAATCAGTTTCTGGAAATTGTGCTTGGTGCTCGCAGTCATAGCAATTCTATTTGGTGTTCCCGCACTGATACCTTAGTGGCAGTTACTCTGTCCGTTTCTGGAACATAATAGCGATTGGTGAATTCGCCTTACGCCACTCCGCAAGCTTACCTTCGTAGTCAAGTGGAATTGGGTGCCGACCATGATTGCCCACAACAATGAACAATGTACCGACTCGAGCTTGTTTAAACAGCACCTTGATCCAGTTATCTGTCCGGCGTACAATTTTCTCAAGAAGGGTCTTTGGAGGAGTTCTGTGACCATATTGTGCATACAGACTCTCGAAATCTAAAAAGTGAAGATACAGAAGCTCAGTCTTGAAGATGTGTTTGGTCGCCTCGATGTAGGTGGCCATGTCGTCCCGGGGTCGAACTGTATATGTTGGGTCGAACTCGCAGTGAACCATATCTTCCTCGCGGCAAATGACCCGTGTTACCTTTCCATAGTTCTTGACATATTTGAGGAGATGAAAATCAGTTCTGTGTCCTTTCAGGAGTCTTTTGATGAGGGGTAATGCGTATGGATCAGTTGTTTCAAGAAGTGCCAAAGCTTCCATATTCTTGATGAGTGCCTCGGGTTTGTACACCACAGCTTCGAAAAGTCCGAAGTTGTCTATCATTATGATGACTACAGAGCTTGGGTTGAACTTCTCTAGCAACTCCTTATTCGGGGGAAAGAGTCCTTCAGGAGCCTCTATTCCTAATAGCTTCAAGACTGTTGCAGGAAACTCCAGTGCGGTGGTTCGGACCTGTGGAAACGACATTCAACTTTCCTCTGGGGTATTCAGGGTTGTGTGTTCATGCATGCCCTTCAAGAAGCTTGTGCAACCATGCAGAATACTGTGCGTCATTCAACGTTTTACTCTTCAAGCTTCTTTAACCTATGTCCTATGAAAGGATTAAATACTTCAGCGGAGGGTCGGAGCAATAGAGGCAGGTCAATGACTCTTCGGGACATCATTTACAAGGACACGGTCAAGTTCATCCTTTCAGGCGGAAAGGGCGGTGTTGGAAAGACCAGTAGTGCTGGAGCGATGGCTGTGTTATCAGCACGGCATGGTTTCAGAACGCTTGTGCTCTCGACAGACCCAGCTCATAGTCTCAGTGACAGCTTTGACCAAGATCTATCCGGAGGAGAGGTTGTACCAATTGAAGGGTTCGACAATCTATGGGGCATGGAAATCAACACTGAGAAAGGAATGGAAGAGTTTCAGCAAGTAATGGGCGACGGTGCTGTTGGTCCAGAGGCACAAATGGCTGCGGGTTTGATGGGAGATATGACAGGAATGGCTCCTCCAGGGTCAGATGAAGCAATGGCTTTTGGAAAGATACTCGAGTTCATTGAAGACTCATCCTATGATCGCGTGATTTTTGATACCGCACCCACAGGCCACACACTTAAACTCCTGGAACTGCCTGACCTCCTTGATAGCTGGCTTGGTAAAATCCTCACTATGCGGCAGCGACTTAGTTCTATGATGGGGTCTCTTCGAGGAATGTTAGGCGGTGGAGACCAGGAGGATAATTCATGGAAGATGATCCAACAGACGAAGGACAAGATTCGTGCAGCTAGGATTGAACTCTCCGACCCTGACACAACACAGTTCGTAGTTGTGATGATTCCGGAGGCTATGGCTGTGTTTGAAACTCAGAGACTTCTCACAAGTCTGGGTTCTTGGCATATTCCTGCAACGCATATGATCATCAATCAGCTTGTTCCTTCGAACCCGTCATGCACTTTCTGTTCCAAAAGGTACGAGATGCAGCAGTCCAACCTCAAAGATATCCAGGAGCTATATTCAGACATGGACCTAACAGAGGTTCCACTATTCGATGGAGAAATAAGAGGTGTTGAAGGCCTTACTCAGTTAGGAAAGATACTGACTGGCGAAGAGGTTGAGTGAAAATGAAACGCTCTTGGAAGATAAAATTGGCAGCAGGCTTCATGATATTCTTGTTTCTAGCATCATTTGCCATTGTCATCTACAATCTAAACAGACCTTGAAACAGAAGAATCGAAAACTATACGCCCTTGACGCGTTTGACGACTGGTGGACGAATCTTGTACAGAATTCTACCTCCGCAATAGGGACACTTGACGCCCGGCAGGGTCTTCAGACCTTCAGAAGTAACTTCCTTGTGGCATTTATGACAGACGTAAACCATTCCAGTCACCAATGGTTCTCGCGGTGCAGAGCAATATGAAGCTTTTCTTAGGACCCATCGGGATTATTTGTCCACAACTTCCCCTGACACAAGACCACTGCTCAGCACTTCAGTGACTTTGACAGAGAGAAGGGTGCCTGCTGAGAACCCTCCTGAAACTGTCATGAGGGGGCCTTCTTCTAAGGGATAGACCATTGTGAATCCGTGATGAGTACTCGAAGGTTCAGCAGCAATCCCTCGCACGACTTTTTCGAGGTATTGTTCCTTCTTTTGGCGATTGATCTTTTCTGCCTCTTTTCGCAAAGTTTGTCCGAACTCGTCCTTGAGGGAGGACTCAGGATAGTTTGCAAAAGCTGAGCCTGGTAACGCTCGAAAACCATACAGGATTATTCTCTCTGCACCAGCTTCACTGACGCTGCGCATCATCTGGATCGACTGCTCTGTTGTTTCAGCAGTCTCGCCAGGGAGACCGGAGATTAAGTAGACAAAAGGTTTCATGTCATGATTACTAGCAACTTTGACAGCACGAATAACATCATCTGGACTTCCACACTTCCCAATCTGACGCATATGGTACTCGGATCCTGTTTCTAACCCAATATTGGGAGAGCTAGATATCATGGATTTCTTCAAGGTTTTTGCAACGTCATTTGTGAAGAGACATGCCTTCATGTTTTCTATAGCAATGTGTACATTACCCTCAGAAACCTGAGGAAGCGAGTTTAGCCTTCCAAGAAGGTCTTCAATCGCAGACAGATTTGCCGGGGGATGACACGGATCTGTCAAGGGTGCGGTTCCACGCATGTAGTCCAAAAATCCAGGTGCCTCTAGAATAACTCGATGAACACCGAGATCTAACAATTCTTTGACTTCATTCACGATGGAATCAGCAGATCGACTTCTGGGAGGACCCCAGGTCCCGGGTACACTGCAAAAACCGCACCCTGGAGGGATGTCCTCTGGACAATCCATTCGTTTCATTGGATCCTTGGCGTCGCAGTTGCTACATTCTGTACATTGTGTTCCATCTTTGAGGGGGTACTTTGTCCTCCTGAAGTTCGAACAACCACGAAGGATCTCAACATAGACCTTGCAGGCCTGGTAGGCAGTATAATCAATGATTCTAGCAGTTGATGGATTAAATCTCTCTGAGAGTTCTTTTGATGAGATTAGAGCTCGTGTCTGATTCATACGAGGTTTGTCAGATTCGAGGAAACCAACTCCATGGATGTCAGAGAGTTCTATATTCTCCTCTAGGAAGCCTCTTTCTAGTAACTCATCAAGAGTTGCTTCACCCTCACCAACAACAAGAGCGTCTGGTCGAATCTGTTTGAGTATTACCTCTGGCTCAGTTGCAATCGGACCGCCAAGGAGAACTTTGCCTATTTGCCGGATTTGGCGCCAGAGCTTCACCATCTTCTGAACTGCGATTTGATCCATTGTCATGGCGCTTACAACTAGATGATCAAACTGTTTCAGAATGCTCTTCTTTGGTAGAACCTCGTCCACTCTACGAATGGTACATCGAATCCCATGCTTTTCAAATACACCAGCGACCGTACGAGGTCCACAACCAATGGAGTCTCTGGAGCTGGTGCGTCGTCCTGAGCCTGCACTCAGGGCATCAACGATTAGTACTCGACCGGACATTGTTGGTTAGCGTGATATCGTAGGAGGCTCTTTACTGTTGTCTAACAACGATTTTGCACTTACTCATAGCACTTTTAAGGCACTACGAACAAACCTTGCTCCGGCACAAAAAATTAGCCAAAAATAAGGAGTACAATGCTACGTGAGTGACGACGAAGGCGGAATTTGTCCGAATTGTGGATTGCCTCAGGACCTGTGTGTCTGTGAAACTATCGCACAGGAAGAGGCAAGGATTTCTGTAACTGTTGAACGAAGGAAATGGGG
>MEHG01000105.1 GCA_001940705.1 Candidatus Thorarchaeota archaeon AB_25 | reverse complement strand
TGGAATATAGTTAGACCTGAATCCCTGTCCTAGGTACTTTCGACGGATACTTGTTTTTCCAACATAACCGTCCCCGATTAGACAGATTTTGAATTGCCAACGGCGAGTTGCTGCCATATTATCTAGCTCCTATCCCTCGGCGGTGTTGCTATCTCTCTATCAATTTGATACTTATAGTGATATTTCGGTTATGTCAAACCTCTTTTTTCGTAATAGTCACGACAGCAGAGATATTATCCACGGTTTCCTGCAATAGCTACACATTCTGATGGAATTGATACCCATGCCTGATTTGTCGATGATTGAGAAGAAGCTCAGGGATATTATTGGTGACAAATATGTCAGTAGTGAACTATGTGATCGATTAGTCTACTCAAAGGATTACTCTATTGAAGGGATTGCCGACGACTATACACCTGATATAATCGTCAAACCGGGGACCGCAGATGAAGTTGCTGAAGTTGTCAAGATTGCTAATCAAATGAACGTGCCAATCTACACCTGGGGTGGGGGGACAAGTATGTCAGGGAATCCATTGGCTGTAGAGCATGGTATCGTTCTTGATATGAAACGGCTGAATCAAGTCCTCGAGGTCGATCCAGATAACCTGACAATTACAGCTCAAGCTGGGACAACTATTGAAAACATCTACAATGCGGCTCTAGACAAAGGTGTGTTTTTCGCTCATCATCCAGAAAGCAGCCTCTCCTCAACTATTGGGGGTGCATTGAGTTGTATGGGCATCAGTATCTATGGTGCCAAATACGGCTACGTGTATGACCAAGTCCTTGCATTGGAAGTGATTCTGAGTGATGGTCAGAAAATCAAGATTGGAGGCAAGAGCTATCTCTCATTGCCAACGCATAATCTCCTGAATCTCTTTCTTGGTGCTGAAGGCACATTAGGAATTATCACTGAAGCGATACTCAAAGTGTACCCTAAACCTCCAAAACGTGATAGAGTGAGCTACGGTTTTTCTGATATAACAACGGCCATAGAGGCGTGTAAACAAGCCCATGCCGCAGGTTGTTGGCCTGAAACTGTCTTCCTCTTTGACCGGAGGTCTCTTGTCCAATACATGGAACGAGCAAAGACTCCAATTCCCGATGAGGTTTCAATGGCCGTTCTCTTCGGAGCATCGGGTAATTCTGAAATGGTGGGGACAACACTCAAAGTAATCTCAAAATGCTCGGAGGAACAAGGTGGTAGTAGACTTCCCTCCGACCTCACACAGTCATGGTGGAACTCCATCAATATAGGTAAGGACACCTTTGACCAGAGTAATTTTGCACTCTCACATACAGAATATGAGCCTGATTTAGTAGATGCTTGTGTGCCTCTTAGTAAATTCCAGGAATACAGTGACTTTTGTGATGAACTGAAGAAGGAGTTTGGATGGGTCGACATTGACTTTGGAGCGTTCATTGTTGGAGGTCCTAGAGGACCAATACCATTCTGCATCTATTTCAGCGTCCCAATCGACACGCGAATTAAGGCCGAGATTGACAAATGGTTTCAATTCAAAGAACGAATGTACCGCCGGGCTCTCGAGATGGGTGGTAGTCTTTCAAACGCTAATGGTCTCGGTTTACGTTCTTCCCCCTGGGTGAAGGACCAGCTAGGTCCTGCTTGGAACCTTCTTGTTGACTTGAAATCATTGCTGGACCCAAAGAACATACTGAATCGGGGAAACAGGGGGTTTAGCTCCTAATGGACCGGCTCGAGAAATATGAGGACTGGGCTCGTGCATGTATGCACGTCCGTTGTGGTTTCTGTCGTGAGAATTGTCCCGCCTATAGCCAACTGCAATTAGATAGCTATGCAGCAAAAGGAAAGATGACCATTCTCTACCACCTGTTGAAAGGCAATCTCGAACTAGATGAAGCTGTAGCAGAACGAATATTCGCCTGCACAAGTTGTGGTCTCTGTGACGTAGCTTGTGGATACAACCAGAGTGAAGCAATCCATGAGATGAAGACAGTCCTATATGATCAGGGTGTAGCCCTTCCTGAAGGCTACATGAAGATTAGCACAAAAACCCGTGAGACTGGCAATCCCTATTCTGTTGATGCAAATGAGGGTACAGCATTCCTGCAGTCTTTACCTGAATCGAAACTTAGTGTCGCAGATTACACCCTGTTCCTTGGTTGTACCCAGATTTACCGAGAGAAAGATGAAATTGACTCCTTACTCAAGATTCTCAGAGCGGCAGGGGTGAGTTTCAGAATACCAACAGACCAGATATGCTGTGGGTCTCCTACATATCGCGTGGGTGATGAAGCTCAGGCCCGTGAACAAGCAGAGAAGGTAACGAATCTCTTTGAGGAGATGGGTTCAGATGAAATTCTGGTGTCTTGTGCCGGGTGCTTTAGAATGCTCTCTAACGATTATGAAGTATTGTTGAATAATGATCCGAAGTTCAAGATTGTACACTCAATGGAGTTTCTGCAAGAACTAATCCAAGAAGGTAAACTCGAGATAAGACGCCTCGAGGCAGCAATCACATATCATGATCCCTGTCATCTCGGTAGACATTCAGGGATCTATGAGGCACCAAGACAAGTGCTTTCGTCAATAACTGGGGTCGAACTTGTTGAGATGGAATGGAATCGTAAGTTTGCCAAATGCTGTGGAGCTGGTGGTGGATTTAGATCTGGTAGGGGTGAAGATGCAGTTGCAATTGCTGCGAATCGAGTGCAAGAAGCTGAAGCAACTGGGGCATCAATTCTTGTCACAGCCTGTCCATTTTGTCTGAGAAATCTGCGAGATGGAGCACAAAGCATCAATTCACAAATGAAGATAGAGTCGGTTGAGTCATTATTGGCCGAGTTGATTTAGACGGAACTCACTCCCATAGATTCGTGCTCAGGTATTTCAGACCACTATCAGGTAGAAGGATTACGATAGTGCTGCCGCTCATTTCCCCTCTCAGAAGTTGAATTGCGCCTGCAAGATTTGCCCCGGACGAAAATCCAGAGAAAAGCGCCTCTTCCTTACCAAGCCGCCTAGTACACTCAACAGCTTCGTCATTTGTGACCTGAATGAATCCATCCGCTTTGATTCCTTGAAGATATTTCAAATCAGGCATTGAATATCCTCCACCCTGTATCTTGTGGTCTGGATTGGTTATTTTCTGCCCAGCAAGAACCGCAGCTGATGCGGGTTCTATAATGAAACATTTCACCGATGGATTATATTCAAGAAGTGCCTTTGATACGCCCGCGAAACTACCCCCTGATCCGACAAAATCACAGAAAACATCAATCTTTCCTTCAGATTGTTCAATTATCTCTCTTCCAGTGTTAAGATAATGAGCTCTCCAGTTACCATCCAAGACAAACTGGTCTGCACGGAATGCACCGAGTTCTTCTGTCAAACGCTGGGTTTCTTCCTCAACTAATGCTAGGGATTCTCCTGATACTTGATTCGGCGGTGCACCAGGTGCTTGATTAACAAGTACAACTTCCGCTCCATATGCTCTCATCATTCGAGCTCGTTCTTCTGTATTTCCCTTGCTCATTACTGCAACAAATGGATGCCCCTTAATTGCGCAGACAATAGCTAGACCGGTTCCAGTATTGCCACTCGTAAGTTCAATAACGGTCTGATCAGGTTTCAGTAAACCAGATTTCTCAGCATCCTCTAGCATTTGTAGTGCGATTCTATCCTTTTTCGAGAAACCTGGATTGAAGTACTCGACCTTAGCTAGAATTTGTCCATCAAGACCTGAATTAGATACAATTCGCTTCAGGTCAACAAGAGGAGTATTTCCAATCAAGTCTAATGCTGAATCAGCAATTCTTGTCTTCATTTCAATCACCTATTAGAAACACTGGAACTTTGTAGTCTGTCGAGCAATCATAGAGATCATAATTATCCAAAAGACACCTCAATTTATGAAGATGAGCTTCTCTCTGGATTTTTCACGACATCTTTATTCAGGTGTATCGCATTCATGCTGTGGTAGAGTAAAGAGAGAGGATTGTTTGAAGATGAAGCTGGAAGGAAAAACGGCAATTGTCACTGGTGCTGGAGCAGGTATTGGTGAGTCCACTGCAATACTATTTGCACAAAATGGAGCCAATGTGGTGTGTACCGACATCGCTGACTCAGGTCTTAGAGTAGCCAGTACAATCCAGTCAATGGGGCAGGAGGCAATATTCGTTAAAGGTGATGTTTCTGAAGTCGATTCAACGGAACAGATTGTTTCAGAAGCTATCACTAAGTATGACCAACTAGACATCTTAGTGAATAATGCAGGAATCGTGATTCCCGGACGAGTGGACAACACTAATCCCGAAGACTGGGATCGGACGATGGCTGTGAATGTTCGTGGAGTATACCTTCTATCAAGATTAGCTATTCCTCATCTCAGAAAGACAGAAGGAGTCATCATCAATGTGGCTTCAGCTGTTGCACTAATGGGGGCAAAAGATCGTGCAGCCTACACCGCATCAAAAGGTGCACTAGTGTCATTAACCCGTGCCATGGCTGTTGACTATATGGAGGACAAGATTCGAGTTAATTGTATCTGCCCGGGTACAACTGAAACTCCTTCTCTCAAAGACCGTCTGGCAAAGCTCCCTGATCCAGAAGCAGCAAGGAAGCAATTCATCGAACGTCAACCACTCAGACGCTTCGGTCGACCTGAGGAGATTGCAGAGGGAATTCTGTATTTGTCTACAGCTGAGTTCTGTACAGGCACATGCCTATCCGTGGATGGAGGAATGGCAATATAGATAATTACTGACCTGAAAAGGATCATGAAATCTATTCAGTTTCGTACCTTGCAGGCTCAGCAAAGAAATCCATTACCCTACAAAATGTCTTGACCTCCGCTGAGTGAACAACTCCTTCCGGTATGTAATATGAATCACCTTTCTTGTAGAGTTTGGTGTCATCACCAATTGTCAGTAACAGCTCACCCTCAATGACAAAGCCATATTGTGCACTGTGGCTATGCGGAGGCACAACTCCAATGGGTTCAATCTCAAAGAAACCAACCTGAAATTGGGAACCTTGAGCAATATACGCTTGAACTCCTTGGAATGGTATCTTCGCCTTTGGCAGTTTTCTTATACAATCTGGATAAGTTTCAATTGACATGATATTCTCACACTCTGACCCAATACGTGTCAACGATTTATGAATTCCTTAAGAGGTTGCAGAAGAAACTCGATACTTTGCGCAGGTTGATTTTTGTACAAAGACTTGCTTTTCGATGGATTGAGGTATGGTGATTTAGGTTTTCAAAATAACCGGAACCCTTTTTGAATCTCGATTCGATACCTGTGCTATGCCTCGAAGGAAAAGACATCGGTTTGTTCATAGAGAACCAACAGTTTCAGTCTATAAACCGGCTGGTATTCCAGCCAAGGAGTTAGAAGAAATCCTTCTCACAGTTGATGAGTTTGAAGCAATCCGTCTTGCTGACTATGAGGGATTGAATCAGAGAGAAGCATGCACAACCATGAAAATAAGTCAACCAACATTCAATAGGATACTCGCATCAGCCCGAAACAAGATTGCAAAAGGAATTGTAGAGGGTCAGGTATTGCGTATTGAAGGTGGTCGCTATGTGTTGGGAGATGGTTCTGGTGGACTCCAATGTCTTGATTGTGACTATCGGCTAGACATGGACAAGGACCAACGTAACGCATGTCCAAAATGCGGATCGCCCAAACTTCGATGGCAGAGATGGGACTCCCCATAGGGTGAAGGTACGTTAACTAGAAAAGCCCTCATTGACCCGGTCCCATATCTTTCTTAGAAGTTGAGATATCTCATGATCTGGAGCAAACTCAGGGAGTGTCTGGGCTGCTACCATTGATTTTGTCATGATTGGATCAAACTTTATTCTTCCAAGAACCTCTACATCATTTTCTGCACAGTATCTCTCTATGGCTTCTGTGTTTTCCAAATTCAAGTCGAACTTGTTGATTATCACAGTGGCTTTTACGCTGAATTTTCTAAGCAGTTCTCGAACTCTCTGCATATCATGGATTCCTGACATTGTAGGCTCTGTTACGATGATGCCTAGTTTAATTCCAGTCACTGTTGCAATCACTGGACAACCAATACCAGGGGACCCATCAATGAGAACAGTAGAGATTCCGTTGTCAGTGGCAATCTTCGTGCCCAACTTTCTAACTTCAGTGACTAGTCTTCCGGAGTTTCCCTCCCCGGGCAAGAGTTTTGCATGGGCCATTCGGCCGATTCTGGTGTCTGAGTCATAGAGATTACCAGACTGACGATCTACCATCTGGATAGCCTCCTCAGGACATACATATTCACACACCCCGCAACCCTCACATGAGATAGGATCTACTCTCGAATCTGTAATCGCACCAAATCTACATGCTTCACCACATAAACCGCATTCCGTACAAAGGTCCTCATCAATCACTGCAACTTTTGATGCAACAAATTCAGTTGCTGTCTTTATTGAAGGATGTAAGAGAATGTGGAGGTCAGGAGCATCAACATCACAATCTGCCATAACTACTTCATCAGCAATCACACCTAAGGCTGCACATACAGTGGTCTTTCCAGTACCACCCTTGCCGCTGATGACCGCCACCTCATTTACCATTATTGATCAACTCCACTATATGATTGAACAAATCTTTGAATTGTTGACGCCATTCAGGCATCTCTTGCACAAATGGAATTCCACGAGAATAGAGCTCAGCAATTTGCCGATTGAAAGGGATTTCTAGTAGTATTGGAATGTTATTCTCTTTGCAGAACTCTTCAACCCCCTCATCACCGATACCCGCCCTATTGATTATTACACCAAATGGTATTTTCAGTTCTCGAACTACATCAACTGCCATTGACAAATCATGAAGTCCAAAGGGAGTTGGTTCAGTCACCAAAACTAGATAGTCACTCTCTCTCATCGTTTCAATAACAGGACATGCTGTTCCAGGAGGGGCATCAAGGATGTTAATCTCATCAGTCTTGACCTGTTCTTTTACAGCGTGTATTAGAGTTGTCGCAATTGGTTCTCCTATTGAAAGCTCTCCATAGACCAACTGAGTTTGTCCCATATTTGATTGGTGTATTCTCCCGATTGATCTTTCTACCTCAGTGATTGCATCATCTGGGCAAACCAATTTACATCCACCACAAGAATGACACATCTCTTCGTAAATCATTGTCTTTGTCTTACCCACAAAGATTGCATTGAACTGACAGAATTCTGCGCATTTACCACAAAGAGTGCACTTGTCCTGATCCACCGACGGAGTTGGAACTGTTACGGAAGTTGTCTGCATTTTCGTGGGATGAAGAAGAGTATGTACATTTGGTTCTTCAACATCACAGTCTAACAAATTCGTAGACCCAATTGATAGTGCTAGATTCACAGCAACTGTAGTCTTTCCCGTACCACCTTTCCCAGATGCAACTGTAATAATCAATAGACCTCACCCATGATTCAATCGCCCAAATTCACTTATGGTGTGCATCAGCACAGCCTTCAGTTAGTTCCTCTAACTCGTTTCGACGATAGGCCTGAACAATCTCCTGTATGGATCTACTGTTTGCTCTAAGAACTGCGACATTCTGGGACTGAAAACTCATGATTCCACGAGGTCCCATACCTTGCACAATTACAGCACGGGGTTGATACTTCAGGACGTTGTTGTGAGCATGACCTCTTCCACCAGAATGCTCGCCTGCATTCGGGTGTACTTTCATCTCAATTATAGTTCCATTGTCATCTAGATCAATCACTGAAAAGTAAGGTGCTCTTCCAAAGTGGTCAGCAACCTCAGTACCTTCCATATCATGTGTTGGAATGAGTATTCTGCTTGTCACCAGTTCTGACCCCCTCTACGACGACCTCGTCCACCGCCGCCACGGCCCATACCACGACCCATTCCCCTACCGCCACCACCACCATAACCCATTCCTAGTCCACGACCAGGACCGCCCTGTCCCTTTCCAACGTTTGAAGGACCTGGGGTTGTTAGCTCTTGGAATCCATCCTTGTTATAGCTCTCTATTGCTGACCTCACTGTACCTGAAACACCAGCCAGTATTCTAACCCCCGCATCCTGCAGTGCAGGAAACGCATTAGGACCTACACTACCGGTGAGGACCGCTTCAACATTCTTGGATGCCACAGTCTGTGCAGCCCTGATTCCAGCACCACCTGAGGCCATTGCAGCCTCATTTGATACAGCCTCAAAGTCATATGTTTCAGGGTCTGCGATTATGAAGTAAGCACACCTACCAAATCGAGGATCAACCATTGAATCCAATGTTGGTCCTGATGAAGTAACACAGATTTTCGTCATCAATCTCACCTTATTATAATGAATCTATATTCAATATTAATAGTGAATCAGGATTCATATAAAGTCATCGATACATCACCAAACTAAAGAGTAAGGATTTCACAGGTTTCTACATGACCAAGAAAGTGAACGGGCTGTTTCTATGTGAAGAGTGTGATCTTCTGTATAGAAAAGAGGAACTTGCACAGAAATGCGAGGACTGGTGCCGAGAGAAGAAGTCCTGCAATATTGAGATCACAAAACATGCAGTGAACAAGTCTGAGTTGTCATTGTGATTTTTGTCTGGGAATTGTAGACCAATCGCTATAATAGGTGAAACTACATTGTAGATGAGTTTCAAGACCTAGATAGGAGTCAGTCTTGTGAAAGAAACCTTCGAGTTTGGTGGCGAGATTGTCTGGCGACCAACAACAGAACAAGTACAACAAGCCAATCTTACTAGATTCATGAAACTCCATGGAATAGAAACCTTTGAGGAACTCATGAAACGTTCAACTGAAGATGTAGTATGGTTCACAGACGCACTTCTAAAGTATCTCAATATCGAATTCTACGAGCCCTATGAACAAGTAGTGGACCTCTCCAAGGGAATTGCATGGCCACAATGGTGTGTCAACGGGAAGATGAA
>MEHG01000104.1 GCA_001940705.1 Candidatus Thorarchaeota archaeon AB_25 | reverse complement strand
CCAGCCCCAGCCTTTCTGATGAGTCGGTCGATTGGGGCGACGGGTATGATGCGTTCTTTTCTTGATCGCGGCAAGACCTTTTTTACACCTCTAACTGCTATTCGCAGCCTTTTGACACCTTTTTCAAGACCGTATTTCTTTAAGAACTTTGTATTACCGGAAAGGGTTTCTCCAATGTGTGAAGACTCAATATCGGGATTTCTTAGCGGTTTTAGGAGAATTGGGGCGATTATAGGCGGACTTGCTATTTGCCCTCGCGTAGGACCATGACACGGGCATTCTTGAGCTCTTCCTTCAAGATTCCAAGATCCATAGGTTCCTCACAGGATGCAACTTCTACGGGGTCAGCTCTCACAGCGGGGTATTTTGGATTCAGAGTACAGCATGATGCGCCTTCCTTAGCAAACTCATACGTTCCAATCTGTTGACCTAGGTGTTCGATGTCTACCTTGTCGTCCCCCGCCAAAGGTCGAAGAATTGGAAAATCAGTCACTGCTTGCTCGATCACACGAAGGTTAGCTGTTGTCTGTGAAGCCTGTTCTCCAATGATTTCACCTGTGACAATTGCATCTGCACCTTCCTGAATGGCAATCTCTCGCGCAATGCGTAGCATGTTTCGCTTACAGAATAAACAAGTCATCTTCTCAGGAGCATGTTTCCGGGCTTCTTCAATGTCCGGTGCATGAGGTACAATGTACATCTTTACTTCGAAACCATGGATGTACTTGGCCAAGAGTTGTGCTTGTTTAACTGCAATCTCAGAACAGTGCTCATCGGCGTACGGTGTGTTGTCAAGATGTAGAAAGACAGGAATACATCCCCGTTTCATAACTTTGTATGCGGCGATTGGAGAATCCAGACCTGTTGAAATCGTACACACGACCTTGCCCTGAGAACCGGTAGGCATTCCTCCTACACCCTTGATTGTTTGAGTGAACAAGTGTGCCTTGCCTTCACGGACTTCAGCATAGATTGATTGTTCAGGATCTGAGAGATTGACCTTTAGTTCAAGTTCGGGAATTCCCTCTAAGATTCTCTCACCAAGACGTTCCCTCAGATCTTGACTAGAGAAGGTATGTTCACCAATCCTCCTGGCACCCACTGAAAATGAAAGACCTTTTTTGAACTCCACCTTTGCTAGCTGTTCACCAGTATCAAGAATCTCATCCATTTCAGCTGAGGTTTCAATCACAGGAGACGTTGAAACAATTCCAAAGACCTTCGCCGCAACCTCAGCGGCTTCAATGGATTTCTTAGTTTCAATGTATATACGTCCATAGACTGAGTGAACTTTCTGGAATGAAATTCTGTTCTCTCGCAGAGCAGATTCAACATGGCTGATCAGAAGATTTGTCATCCGGCGTCTTGTCTGGTTTGATTTTATTCCGATCTCTCCGAAGCGGAGAAGTACCGAGGTATATTCAACCTTAGTCAAAACATCCACCTGACAGATACGCGCAGTTTGCTATACTTATGAATTTAGTCAAGTGTACCTTGTAAATCAACGGTTGTAGTTCCAAAAGTAGCAATTGTATGAATTGAAACACAAAGAGGAGGAGGAGGGGATAGACCTCCTCCATCAGTGAAGAAGTAATGTAAGCCTATACTACCACGGATACAGATCCATTGACCGCGTTTATTTTCAGAGTCTGTTCTTTCGCTCCAGCTGAGACCTTCACATAATAGATGGGTACGTAATAACCCTCTAGTTTCTTGAAAGCCAGAGAATGAGAAGCTATTCGTTTTGCGCCAGAGGGTTTCTGTCCAGCCAGCTTGGACACAGCTTTGATGACTTTCTCTAGACTGTTGAACTTCCCAGAAGAAATCTTGTTCTTCCGGACCCAAGCAGCACTGGCTGACTTCTTCCCAGGACCCCTCAATAGTTTCTCAAGTGCCCGTGCAGGTCCTCCAGTCCTTCCATCAAGAACCATACCATCGTTTCTTTTGATCTCAAAGAGCTCAACCATGTTTACTTTGATCGAATGAAAATCTCCCTTTTTCTTGGGTTTATAGACTTCCTTTCCAACTAAAGTACCCTTTACCTGTTCAGTGACACCAATCTCTTGGGGTCGGAGTCTCAGGAATTTGATGTCAAGCACCGCGTCATATGAGCAATAGAAGTCGTATTTGATGGAGGGTTTACCTACCTTGACCTGACTCACTCCTAGGATATCAGCACCATCGGAGCCAGCGACCTTCTTGGCCTTCTCAGGTTTCACCTTCGTACCGAAGTAGTAAAGCTTCTTCTTCTTGGTATCAACCTTCATTTTTGCGTGAGCACCGGTCACCTTGAACAATGAGGGTGATAATGCTGCACTCTTCTTCTTCTTTTTCGCCTTTTTCTTTGCCATGACGAACCACTGTCTTGAAAGAGCACTATAGACTATAAGTCCTCTTTGGCCGCTTTTGTTTAAGGAGCAGAGTTGTCATTTATGAGCAAACGCAGCCCTCACCGTGTCTCCTACCTCATTGAGTTTGGCAAATCCAACCCTCTCGAACTGGACAAAGGTTCCTGCAGTAAGATCTTTGATTCCTGGCTCTCCAAGTCCATTTGCAATAGAGCCATCTACAAGCGTAAGTACAACTGGAACACTGTCCAACTTAGGAACCCAGTGAATAATGGGACCCCCGATTTTTCGAACTTCATCAACATCAAGACTATGCATCTTGATAGATACTGGCTTTTTCTTCTCAAGTGTGAAGTTTGCTAGGTCCTTAAGGCGGAACAAGCTACCCTTCTTCATTCTCTTGTAGTCACGCGGGGATATTCCAATAGTGGTTTTCCCATCACTCACTCCAAGAGGAATCTCCCTTACACCTAGTTCAGGAAAGTCAGGATGAACAGGAACACTAGCGACAGAGATGTCTGGAACTATGTCCTCAGCCTCAACCCATATGGGGTCTCTCACGAAGAAAACTCGTGGTGTATCTGCATCCCTAAGTTTTCTGTTCTCCGAATACACCGACTTCATTGATATCGATATATCAACGATGCTTAGACCCAGATCTAGCATCACTTTTCTGAGTGCTCTTTGGTCAATGCCTCGTTTCTCAAGGGACTGCATGCTCCATGTGCGAGGATCATCCCAGCCGGTGTATGTGCCCTCACGTACCTCTTTGCTTGACTTGCTCTTGCTCAAAGTGGCATCTTCGAACTTCAGGCGTCCATAGTACAGTAGCTCTGGATGTTGCCAACCATAGATACTCCAGATGTGTTGCTCTATCTTTCCTTCTTTCACTAGATCTTTCCCACGGACTATATGAGAGATTCCAAGTTCATGGTCATCGATACCCCAAGAATACTCTAACAGAGGCCAGACCCGAAACTTAGATCCCACTCGAGGATGCTCAGTTTCTGAGATTCGAAGAATCACATGGTCTCGCATAGCTGGGTCGGGGTCTTTCATCCCAGTCTTGATTCGGACTGCAGCAGCTCTCTCAGGATATGTCCCATCAAGCATCATCTCCCATCGTGCCATGTTATCCTCTACGCTGAGGGACTGACATGCACAGGGGATTGCCTTGACCTTGTGTTCAGTACGCCAAACATTGGCATCACAGTCACAGACGTATGCCTCCCTCTTCTCAATCAGATCAACAGCATATTTGTAAAAGAGGTCTAATCTGTCAGACTTGTATACCGTCTTGTGCCATTTGACATCCAGATACTCTAGACTCTCTGGAATCAGATCGAATGCATCAGGTTCGACTATCTTCTCAGTAGATCCGATTGTGTCATCAAAGACGAGGATTAATTCACCATTATATCTCTTGACGTAGTAATCATTCAAAATGACCATTCGGGCATTCCCGACATGAAGGGGCCCCGATGGAAACGGTGCAAGTCGCATAACGATTTTAGACCATTTGTCTGCGTTTGGAAGTTCAGGAGGTTCCTTGTCCTCGGTTGGCTCAACTACGTCAGGGGTTTCCAGGAGTTCTGGAGCTATCTGTTTCAACTCAGCAATCTGGTCATCCAAAGACAACTTGGAAATCTCATCAACAAGCTTTTGGGCCAGAGCTTTTACCTCACCCGCGCGAGACCGTAAGTCCTCTCTAGAACCAAGCAAAGCGCTCATAACAGAGTTTACGCTTGGTTTTCCTTCATACTTGACGGCGTTGTCGAGTACAGTCTTGCGGACTTCGTGCTCCAAATCATCCAATCGAAACAACTCCATTAGGTATGTCTTTGAATATCATTTAACTTTGACTGGAGAACACTCCACTCTATTGACTATGTACAAAATAGTGCACCACGGAGAAGTTTATTTGGGGAATTTGAGGAATCGTATATTAGAAACAGCACCTAGGTGCAACAATCGTGTCTGAATTAAAATGTTGCAAGAGATGTGGCGCGTTCACAACATGCACTACAAAAGGTGAGTGTTGTCCTGAGTGTGAATGGTTTGACCCCATTGACAACGTGTGTATGGCCATCCCAGAAACGAAGGCAAAACCACTGAAGCCTGATGTTGAAGTCAAAGATGATTTTGATGTAGACCCAGACACGTTCTTGTTTGAGGATGATGACGAGGACGAAGATCTCAGCGACCTTCCGCCTGAAAGAGAATCCAGTGACGATGATGATGACGACTGGTAGAGTCTCTCATCCATACGCCTATTGATTCTAAGAACAATCATAGATTAACGAAGTATGCTCCGAGTAATGAGAGTGCGATTAATAGAAGAAGAGTTGCATTTCCTACAAGCCAGTTACGAGCATTCTTCTTGCTAATCTTGAGATGTCCTAGTGGTTTCAGACCCGTTGGTGCTTTTTGAAATGGATCTGAAGCTATCCAGAGTATCTCAAGTGGATTTGCGTCACTTGGAAAGATATCTAGGTAGAGATGAGATGCATATCCAAGAAGAATAAGCGCGGTTAGGTAATATTCAACCTCAGCACCATCACCTAGAATAGTACCAGTTCTCATAGCCACATTCAACATCGTCAAGAGCACCGCCAAGGATGGAATGATAAATGAATGAAAGATGATATTACGATGTCGCGATATTCCAAGAAAAGGAATATCCCAGTCAGGCATCAAAGCACCTGCAACAACAAGGATTGCACCAACAAAGAGAGAAATGTTTCCAATAATGGCTACACCACTGTACCACTGATATACAAGGGTTCCAACAAGTGAGCCAAGACAGAATGTGACAAAGAATAGTGCACCAACAGCACCCCTGTTGCTAGAGGTTCGTGCTCTCATGTCTCTATTAGGAGCCTTGTAGTAAAGAATAGGAACACATACGATACTTGCAACAATTCCTCCAATCAGATAAAATTCTATTAGCTCGGTAATTGTTCCAACTCCAGAGAACCAAACACTGAATCCAAAAATCAATGTGTAGAGACCTACAAAGAGTGAGAAAGCAAATACAATATGAGACAAACGATTCATTCTTCAAACCCCGTCTAACTAGAATTAGAAGACAGGTTCTCGGTCTTATTTCTTTCCCCCTCTCAAACCGGGGAACCAATACTGAGTACTCTTGGAATAGCTGCGTTGCTCCTTAGCCACACCATTCCTGACGAGAAGCTCAAGAGCATTCCTCACTCGTTCCTCTTTCCAACCCAGCCCCACAACAGCATCCTCTATGCTCAATAGACCATCCTTTGTAGCAGCAAGGCTCAGTATCTCTTGTGGGTCATCTGTAAGCGCAACGGGAACAAACTCCACAAGGAGTGCACCACCCTCTATTGTAGAGAGCCCCTGAATCAGCCCTTCCTTGGTCATATTTTCAATTATGTGTTCAATCTCACCAGCGTGAGTTCCCCATCCAGCATCATCAAGTCTTACAAGAAGTTCCGAGAAAAGCATAATTCCCCCGAATTTCTTTGATTCTTCAGCCATTCTTAGGACATCACGACGTAGTCCGTCAGTTCTATCATCTCTCTTTAGGAGGCGCTTCACCATTCCTGATTTCTTCTTTGCCTCAGCAATCCATGATTCTGGTTCATAACCCAATTCAGCAAGAAGCTCCACAAGTGCCGTTCTATATGCAGGAATGCCAAGCAACGTACTCCCCTGAGTTTCGAAAGATTCCCACAGTCGCTCACGAATCATATCAAGACGTCGTGACCGGTCAACTAGTTCATCCAGTCTGGCGGCAAGCTGTTCTTCATGGGACAGTGAATTGACCATAATCGGAATCGCTACATCACTTAGAGAGGTGAGTGTGAACTCAACAGGTTTTTCGATATATCCTGGTGCTCGAACAACACCCTCATAGCTACTCATGGGAATAGAAACTACAATCGTACCCTTACTATCAGATTTTGCAGATAGAGCGCCAAGCTCGAGTTCAGCTCCTTCAAGCGGATGACCAGCTTCATCTTGGATATGAAACCTTACTCTGCAGAGTGATCCGTCAGCAACAAGCGGAGTCACCCGGCGTTTCACACGCTTCTTGATTTTCACTTCAGGAGTGCCTGAGATGATAGCCCTTAGTTCATCAACAAGGGGACGTTTCACAAGCCCGTCACCCATCAGCGACTCAGCGCCAGCCATGATGTGTTCTCGTGACTGTTTGACAGCAAGCATATTGAAGTTCTGAGATGAATCACGGAGGAATTTCCTTAGCGACACATCATTGTTAGCTCGTTCACTCAACAATGAAGCAATCGCATCTATGGTCCGTGATGGACTTGTAAAACCATCAACAAAATCACGCCTCCGACTTACCTTCTCGCCATTAGTAACCAACTGGGAGATTGGATAAATCTCGATTTGCAACTGACCTTTCTTAGAGAACCCAGCAAGGAAGAAGGGTAATAGAATGAGAGCCCCTTTATCTCCAACAGTTTCTGGTGATATTGGTACGGACATATCAGTAATTGAAGAGAGTTGATCATGAATCGTCTTTGTGGCAGCTTGAAATTCAGCACTCAGATTGTCTCGCTCAATGAGAAGGTCTCGTGAGGCTCCTTGGATGTTGGAGACAATGTCATCTCTTCTTGCCACATCTCGTTCAAGTGCAGCTTTTCTTGCAGCCAATGTTTTTTTGATTTCGCCAAGTCTCGCTTGCTTTGTACTCGAGGATGATGCCTCAATCTTCGTCAATTCAGACTCCAGAGATTCAATTTGCTGTTGCAATGATTCGATACGCAAATCTAATCTTGAAAGAACTGGTGCTGATTCTGCCTCACCTTTTTGAACTGCGGACTCAACCTTTGTGGTTATGAGTTCAATGAGATGTGACACATTTTCTACAACCGAGCTCAGAGTTGCAGCAGTTTCTTGAAGGATACTAATTGACTTTTGGAACTCTTTCTCTTTAAGAACACCAGAGAGAATGACCTCATAATTGTCAATCTGGTTATGTAGAGGTCTCTCTAGAATGTAAGCAATCCCTCGAGCCATAAGACCACTCATCAGACCAATTAGTGTGGACCGTTCAGTGGTTCTTAATGATGCCATTAATTCACGTGTTTCTCGGACACACTTTGTCAGGTTTTTTGCATCCGTAGATGTTTCAAGATCCTCAATAATCGATGCAGGGTTGAATCGCCCGTGTCTAATCATAGTCTCACTTGTCAAACCGAGATGTTCAACGAGATAGCTTCTATTGGGAAAGGGGGATTCGATGATAGCTACGGGAAGATAACATTTCAGAATGAATTCCAGTTCACGACTCTCGCGTCGTTCAATTGCACGGAGAACCATCCCTGCTAGAACATAGTCTTCGGGTACAGCCTGCTCCATAGGTTGACCGCCGGCTAACTGGAGTCTCCTCGTAGCTGTTGAGGGTACAATGAGGTTCCAGCGGTCAAGGTCCATTGTGATTCCTATGGTTGGAGTCATGGGAACGCTTTTCATACTTTCTTATGGAGAATCAAGTACTGTTTTGAACGCGCTACCTCAAAACTATGAAATACTTGGAGCTTGAAAATGACAAGAGAAGATCCGAAGCTGCTTCCGATATGCCAATTTTGTGGAGAATACAAAGGTGTAGGAGTGTGCAAGAATCCTGCATGTTCAGGTTCCAAAAAAGATATGGAAAATGGAGGTTCTAACGAGAGAGATTCTGCGAATCGATCTTGTAGTGTCTGTAAGGATGAATCTGTGGTGTTTTGTGTTCAATGTGGTAGAGGTTTTTGCCTAACTCATGGCGAAGGTGTCAAGTTGAATCGATTCGTGTCATTTCATCAACGTCTTGGGACTTGCGCTGAGTGTAAGCAGGTCGTATGCGAAGAGTGTTGGATTTTGAATCCTAATGGAGATATTGTATGTCTGAAACATCTCGAGGAAAAGCGAAAAACTTGAAGATTTCACTAAACATCTTTAGGCACTACATAAGGGTCAAACATTTATGTCCAATCTACAACCTCCTAAACTGGGACGGCATATGCCAGAAGCGACATTTGTGGTTCATCTTGATGACTTTCAGGGATTCATCGTCACACAGCGATACCCCTCAACACTGACCCTAAATGAAAAAACTCTGAACCTAATATTCTATGAACAGCAAAAGGAACAGAAAGAGAACCTCAGTCTAGCTGAGATTGAGGGTTTAAGGATTGTCATTTTCAGCACCCCGGAATATCCTAAGTGGATGGTCTGCTCTATACTAGCAGCCGATGAAGAGATTGACATGGTGTCTGAAGGTCTAGCAGGATCGGGCCGACTGATTCTGGCTCTTATGAGCGAGGAAGATGAGTCAGTGAATCTAGAAGAAATCGTCAAAGCTGGAAGTGTTTTGGAAGGGCAAAGTGAGGAACAGAAGCTTGCAAACATCTTCTTGACTCCATCTTCAGCACTTCTTCTTGAAAGGATGCAGAACGAGGGTGTAGAAAAAGCTGCCAAACTCTCAATCTGGCTTAAGAATCAAGTCCAAGATGAAGTGGATCTCCGTGAGGCTATGGCACCGCTAATGAGTTCAGGAGTTGTAAAAGTAGAGCTAGTAGGTAAGACTTCAGAGATGGTCTTTCTTGTGAAGGATATCTTTGGCTACCGTGCTCCTCCTATCGAATCGATACAAAAAGCTAGCCAAGTAATGCCAGGAATTGCTGAGAAGTATAGTGA
>MEHG01000103.1 GCA_001940705.1 Candidatus Thorarchaeota archaeon AB_25 | reverse complement strand
TTGATGATGTCTGCCCCTCCTGCTGCAGCCTCATAAGCCAGGTCCGCTCCCATCTCACATGAAGTATAGACGCATGGCTTGACCATGTTGTTCAGGATAGGTCGCTTCTTAATCTTCAACAGCTTTCGGAGACCCTTCATACCAAACTTCGGTCCCTTGAATCCCTTGAGCCAGCTCTTTGGGAATTTCATGTCTAGACACTTGATTCTCCCGTAGAGTGAGATGTTACCAATCACGGTACTGAGGAGCATTGGGATCTGCTGACCAAAGTTCTCCCAAGGATAGGCGACCTGCATAACGTATTGTCTTCTCTCAAGGTCCTTGGGATAACTATACTCATACTGAGGAACTTCATAGACCCCTACGACCTTAGCAACATGTCGCCTTCGGACAGCTGGAGTTTCCCCAGGTACAAGAGTCCAAGTACCAGTGCTTTGTTCAACTGCAGCAGCGTGTGCCAACTCCCTCGCATCCATGAACGGGGGGAGTCCGACATAGTATGTACAGATGACATACTTGTCCTCATTAATCGCATCGGGTAATGCATCAGGTAGTGCATCGAGTGGAAGCTTTTCCATAACAATCAACCACACTATTCAGTGCTAAGCCGTCTTATGTTCTTTTGGAGAGAAAGACAGAATGGTCTACTTTCTACGTATGAGCAATACAGCTACAGCCACAATGGCGAATCCTGCGGCTCCTACCAGGATGTAGGGTGAGAATTGTGGGAGATCGCTTGGAGTTGGTGTTGAAGTTGGTGTTGTAGTTGGATATACATTGGTGACCGCACCGATTATTCCATCCGCCACAAGCCAATCATACTCGTATGGTCCATCCTCGTTATCAGAGGTGAAAACAACCAAGATGTCATATTCTGGAACAACGTAGATGTACTGGCCATTGTATCCCCTCCCTGAATACCAGCCATCATCATCATCAATCCACCACTGATATCCATAGCTGACCTGGTAGTATGGTGTTTGAGGTCCCTGACTTGACCTATTCACCCAGTCTGCTGACACAATCTGCTGATCATCCCAAGTTCCATTGTTTATGAACAACAGGCCGATTTTTGCCATATCCCTAGGTTTCAATGCAAGATTTGAGCCACCAAAATTGATTCCTAGGGGATCTGTCAACCAGAATCTGGTTGTGATACCCAATGGACCAAAGAGGTATTGATCTGCAAAGGCGAGTGGAGTCATACCTGTTGTCACATTGATTATCGTGGCTAGTAAGTGTGAGTTGCCACTATTATAGTAGAAAGCCGAACCTGGCTCGTATGCCATTGGTCGGTCGAGGACATATTGAGCCCAGTCAACTGTATCTCGCATTGCGAAGAAATCATTGTACTCTTCATAGTTATCCTCATCCCACTGGAATCCTGATCTCATCCTCAGCACATCTTCCAAAGTGATTGCTTCTTTCCAAGCACTGAGATTTGCGATAGTTCTGTCTGGAAAGAAATCAAGAAGGAGCTGACTTGTGTTGTCAATGAACCCCTGATCGATGGCAATCCCAATCAAACACGAAACCACACTCTTTGTCACAGAGAAAAGGATGTGAGTGTCGTTGACATCATAGAGTATTGGTGTGAAGTATTCCTCTGCTACAAGATACCCATGCCGTACAACGAGTAGGCTGCGTATAGAAGCTCCTGAATCTCTGACATGATCATAGACGTCTTCAAGAGCTGCAGAATCCATTCCTTGCGCCTCAGGAGTTGATGTGGCCCACCCCTCTGTTGGCCAGACTGCAACTGGTCTATCAGTTTGAGCATCTGTTGGAATTGCTAGAACGAGCATGGAAACTACAAGAACAACAACTAGTAAAATGGGAACTCCTCGCAGCTTCATGGTCGAGAATCTCTCCCTAGATAATTAAGTCTGATACTTAACGCAAGCCATAGTCTTTGCTAGAGAGCTTGGTTTATCAGTATGTGAAGCATAGTGCGGCATGTTTGACAATTATCCGGGCGAGTGAGATTTTGATTCCAATATCTGAAGTAGCAAAGAAAATCGGAATTGATGAAACGTATCTTGAACATTATGGGAACTATATGGCTAAGATTGACCTGAAGATAAGAAAGAGCCTTGGAGATCGCAAAGGAAAACTAATTCTTGTGACGGCCACGAATCCAACTCCCGCCGGAGAGGGAAAAACGACCAACTCTATCGGTCTTTCAATGGCTTTGAATGCCTTAGGTCATAATGCTGTAGTCACACTTAGACAACCATCTCTGGGGCCGGTCTTTGGCGTAAAGGGTGGTGCCGCAGGTGGTGGTAAGTCCACAGTTGAACCCTTTGAGCAGATTAACCTGATGTTTACAGGAGATTTTCCCGCTGTTTCATCAGCTGGAAACCTGCTATCAGCCATGATTGACAATTACATCCATCATGATAATCAACCTGAAATCGACGTCCGGAGAACCTATTGGTCTCGTAATGTGGATATGAATGACCGTGCTCTAAGGAAGGTCATTGTTGGTTTAGGCGGTAGATTTGACGGATTTCCTCGTGAGGATAACTTTGTAATTACATCAGCTTCAGAGGTAATGGCCATTCTCGGACTATCAAGAGATTATATCGACCTTAAGGAAAGACTTGGTAACATTCTCATCGCGCGGTCTGAGCAACTGAAAGAAATGTTTGCTAAAGATGTCAAGGCCGAGGGAGCGATGGCTGTCATCTTGAGAGACGCTCTCAAACCAAATCTTGTCCAGACGCAAGAAGGAACTCCTGCGATAATCCACACTGGGCCCTTTGCGAACATAGCCCATGGCACAAGCTCGATTATTGGAACTGACATCGCTCTTCGTATGTTTGACTATGTGGTTATCGAAGCTGGGTTTGGTGCTGACCTGGGTGCTGAGAAGTTTTTCAATATCGTTACTAGGGCTGGTGAATTCAATGTTGATGCATGTGTTGTAATCACCACGATTCGCGCACTCAAATATCATGGACATGACAATCTCGAAGAAGGCTTTCCCAATTTAGAGAAACATGTAGAGAATGTAAATGCCTTCGGTGTTCCAGCTGTGGTTGCACTCAACCGATTCCCAGATGATACTGATGAAGAAATTGACAAACTTCGAAAATTCTGTGAAAAGAACGGCTGGATGATGGAAGTTTCAGAAGTCTTCACTAAGGGTAGTGAAGGTGGGAAAGATCTAGCTAAAGCAGTGCTAGAAACAATCAAGACGAATCCCTCAAAGGGCATTAATTATACTTACAATCTAGAGGACCCAATCAAGACAAAGATCTTGAAGGTCGCACAAGCAATCTATGGTGCTAGTGATGTCCTCTACACAACTGGAGCTCGTGGAAGAATCCGCTCTCTCGAGAAACGTGGTTATGGAAGTCTTCCAATATGTATAGCAAAGACTCAGTTCAGTTTGTCAGATTCAAGAAGCATGCGAGGGAGACCAACGGGTTTTGATGCAGAGGTAAATGGTGCTGACGTGAGTAATGGTGCCGGCTTCATTGTCATCTATATGGGTGATATCAACCTGATGCCAGGTCTTCCTGAAGAACCCTCAGCATATGGAATGGACCTAGATAAAGATGGGAAAATCAGCGGAGTCTTCTAGAGGTGCTATCGATGTCTGAAGATGAACTAAAACCAATATGCGAGGACCACGTGATCAAGGGTCGTCGACTCTCGAACCGAATAAGGAATGAGGTTAAGGTAGAGGTCGAGAAACTAGTAGAGAAGCACGGTGTTGCTCCTAAACTCGTAACCATCATTGTTGGAGAGGATCCTGGTTCTCAGATGTATGTTCGAATGAAGCATAAAGCCTCTAAGAAGGCCGGCATACTCTCAGAGCATCATGATTTACCAGACAGCATCAGTCAGGAAGAACTGCTTGAGTTGATCACCAAACTCAATGAAGACAACTCGGTGCATGGGATTCTTATTCAGCTACCTCTTCCAAAACAGATTGACGAGAAGACTATAATCAGTGCAATTGACCCGTTGAAAGACGTTGATGGATTCTCACCTGCCAATGTGTACCGTCTCTTCTATGGTGAGGAAGACCTGAGTGCAGCCACACCACATGGGATTGTCACAATGCTAGACCGTATCGGGTGGGATGACCTATCCGGAAAACAAGCTGTCGTAATCAACAGGTCCAACATTGTTGGCAAGCCTCTCATCATGCTTCTTCTCAACCGCAATGCTACAGTCACAGTGTGCCACTCACGTACTAAGGACCTACCATCTTTCACAAGACAGGCTGATGTTCTGGTTTCTGCCATAGGTAGACGCACTAGCGATGAGGATCCGTTTTTCATCACTGAGGACATGGTCAAGGAGGATTCAGTAGTTATTGATGTTGCCACTCCCCATGGTGATGTCGACTTTGAGAAGGTCAAGGAAAAGGCGCTATGCGTTACTCCAGTACCCGGTGGGGTTGGACCCATGACCATTGCTATGCTTCTGAAGAATGTGTTAGCAGCATATATCGCTCAGATTCGAGACTGAGGGCTTGTTCCCAAACGCTTTTGTAGACTGACGTTCCGAGCGGGCACCGGTGAATCTTGTGAAAGTAATTGAGTGCGTGCCCAACTTTTCAGAAGGACGAGACACGAAGATCATTGATGCCTTGTCCGAGGTTATCAAGAGCGTTGAAGGTGTCAGACTTCTAGATATTGAATTTGATCCTGATCATAACCGTTCAGTCTTCACGTTCATTGGTGAACCACAGCAGGTGAAGAATGCCGCTTTGAAGGCTGCAGAGCTTGCTGTTGAGAAGATTGACTTGACAAAACATGAGGGTGCACACCCAAGGATGGGTGCAGTTGACGTTGTACCCTTCATTCCGCTGCACGGGACCACAATCGGGGAATGTATCGAGCTCTCAAAGGAGTTCGCGGAGGAGTTCTCCAAGAAGTGCAATGTACCAGTCTTTCTCTACTCAAAGTCCGCAAGTCGCCCGGACAGAGTTGATTTACCAAACATCCGAGAGGGTGAATTTGAAGCACTCAGAAACGAGATTGGTACGAATCCGGAGAAGAAACCTGACTATGGACCTAACAAGATACACCCAACAGCTGGTGCAACAACCACAGGTGCTCGTAACTTCTTGATTGCAATAAACTTCAATCTGAGTACGACCAATCTTGAGGTGGCAAAGATCTGTGCAGATGCAGTACGCGGAACCACAGGTGGGTTTGTTAACGTTCAAGGAATTGGTCTAGACCTCCCTGCTAAGAACTGCGTACAGGTCTCTCTAAACCTGACTCATCCAAAGCGCACTAAGATTCACCAAGTGCTTGAGGTTGTACGCAACGAAGCACGAAGGTTCGGAGCAACTGTTGTTGAAACCGAGATTGTTGGAATGGTGCCACTTTTTGCACTACTGGACGCGCTCACATACTATATTCAACCTGAGAAGCTCGATGAGTCCATGATTCTCGACTTATACTACCTGGGAGGTGGGTATGACCCCACAAAGAAGACATTCACTGAGATGTCGATGATTGAGTTTGGAAACCAAGTTCGTCGCGCACGTGCTACCCCTGGCGGTGGCAGTGTTGCTGCTGCTCTTGGCTCATTTGGAGCTGGACTTGTCTGCATGGTCACAGGACTATCATTGTCCGGACGCAAATTCGCTGGAATCAAGGAAGAGATGGTTAAACACCGACATGCATGTGAGTACGATCGAGGCGTTCTGATGGATCTGATAGAGAAGGACTCCGAGGCATTCGATGTCGTAATGGAGACATTCAATCTCCCAGAAGAAACAGCTGCTGAAAAGAAGAAGAAGGAAGCAGCCACACAGAAGGCAACAATTGAAGCTGCAGAGGTTCCCTTGAGGACGATGCAACATTCATTCAGTGCTATGACACATGCAAAGGTCGCAGCCGCGAAGGGCAATATCAACACGATCACGGACGCAGGTGTTGCTGCACATGCACTCATGGCCGCCATCGAAGGTGCTGCATTGAATGTTAGAATCAATCTCGGAAATATATCAGACAAGTCATTTGTTGATAAGGCCGCCAAAGAAGCAAACAAACTCCTGACTGACGGTGCCAAGCTAAAAGCTGAGGTCCTCGAGATTGTGGAAGCCCGGATGAAAGAGCTTGCTGAGGGTGGCTAACAGCTGCAGAAATTCAGGACAATCCTAGACATCCATTAGACAGACATCGAAGCAAAGGTAGTTTCTGTGGTGCTTTTATGCCCTGGACAGGAACCTGAAGATGTAGTGTCTGGACTAGAACCAAGTCCTGTGACACCACACGTCACCGCCAGTTGGACGGGGACGCTAAATGCCTGATGGAGAGGCCGTAAGACTTTCCAGTTCTTCGGGACCAGCAAAGCAGCCTCGATGAAACAGGAACCGAACAACATCCTGTACTCAATGTCCAAGATTGTATAGGTTTCGGGCAACGGTAACTAGATTGTTCTGGTGAGGGTGACTCCTCTACTCACCTTCACAATGTACGCTGTTCCTCCAGCTCTCTCAATTGATGATGCCACTTCCTGTTCACATCCCAAAGCATACGCCATCATAGACCCACCACCGCCACTTCCATTGATCTTACACCCAAGAGCTCCGGCATCATAGGCCGCGGTGATCATTCTCTCAATTTTTGGTGTGGAACGCTCTAAATCATCCCTCAATATTTCGTGGTGCTCTTTCAACATCTCTCCAAGTTCATTTTTCTCTGGAGAAGGCTCATTCAACAGTTTGAAAGCTCTATTAGTGAGGTTTCTATTTCGGAGTGTCGCCTCTGCCATCCCTCTCTCCATACTCGGTGCACTCTGTTTCAGCTCGTAGACCTTGCTGAGAGGGGTTGTCCTTCTGTCAAAAGATTCGATTTGCCTCCCAATCTTCTCATACTCATTCTCAACTGTTGTCCGGATGTACCGTAGGTCTCCGACTGTGTCTTCTTTTTGCTCTCCTGAATCGCCTATGACAAACGAATCCAGCTCTGCTGCGAGTTTGGTCACTCTGTTGTCTACAGTGTTTACATGAATGACTCCACCAACGGCTGATGCATAATGATCCATTTTCCCCCCACTTTCACCAAACTCAGCAACCTCTGCTTCATATGCCCGCAATGCAATCTCATCAGGTGATAGGCTTTCTTCTGACATCTCTAGAATCGTCCTGATGGCTCCAACAGTCATTGCAGAGGAACTAGAGAGACCTGCTGCAATGGGAATAGTCCCCTTTACACGCAAGTCCCATCCGTGTTTCGGACTTATCCCCCTCCGAGCCATCACATTGAATGCGCTTCTGATGTAGTCTCGCTGTGTTCTATACTGAATCTCTGTATCGAGTGAGAACTCGTCTGATTCATTGAGATCGAGATAATTCACACAGACTGTGTTGTCCTCGCGTGGCTCTGCGACAATCTCTATTGACATGTCTATCGCTGCTGCTATCACGTCTAGACCTAAGTAGTCGCTATGCTCACCAAACAGGCAGACTCGTCCAGGTGCAATCACACGAAAAGATAGTAGAGAATCGTGGCTCAATAGATCAGTCTCCTCTCTGTATTTATCCCAATTTTCATGTGCATCCTTATGGATTCTTCCTGAACTATTTTTGCTCAAAGGCCATCTTCACTGCAGTTTCGATGTCCTCAGGTGTGACACCCGGTGACTCGATGTTGTATTTGGAATAAGCCTCATTGACCTTATCGAGGATATCTCCGTTCTCTGTTTTTGCACCTTTGAGTGTATTTTCGAGATTAGCAATGGCATCCATAGGTAGCATGAAGAAGTCGCCGCTGATGACAACCTCATTCAATCTTCCTTCAACTTCCTCAGCAGTGACTCTCATGAGACCACCAGACGCTTTATAGTTGGAAGTCCCAACACGTGTTGTAGCTGAGATTCTGACAGTCCTAGCATCCAGTCTTCCACCGCGCCTCCAGTGTAGCCATTCATCAGACACATACTTCGGTTTGAGTTGGTTTACCTTGCCAATTTCCCATTTGTTGAACTTACCCGGGACTAACTCAATGTTGAGGGTCTCTTCATAGAGTCGTAAGAGGTCCTCCTTCACCTCGGTCCTATCAGGCATTGAACCTGTTTCTTGAAGGATTGTGGACATCCTTTGCCGTAGGCTCTGCGCAATCTTGTCTCTGAACTTTTCATCTGGTACCTTTAGGACCTTCACCATCATATCGAAGTTGAAGTCAAAGATAAGGTTTCCAACTAGAATCCTTGCGTCACCGATATCCCCAGCACCGTTACCCGAGATCTTCTTTCCATTGGTAATGATGTCATTCACAGGTTTGAACTCTGCGGGGATTCCAAGATTCTTATACGCCTGCACAGGAGCCTCAAGAAACTTGACGTAGTAGTCATCGATTCTCTTTGGTGTAGTTGGACTGTCTTGCCTACCAATCAATTGGTAAAACATCTGTCCATCATCCAGATAGACCCCTCCACCGCCAACTGTCCGACGTGTGTAGAAGATGTCATTCTCCTCACAAAACTTGGTATCTAAGTCTGCTTCTATCTCCTGAAAGTAACCCAGACTCACGAGGGGTTTAACTGGCCAGCAGATAATGAGGGTGTTTTCAGACTCTCCTTCAGTTATTCCTTGAGCAATCATATCGTAGTTAATCTGAGTCTCGATTGGTGCGATTGGTCCAAGGTCGAGAAGCCTCCAACTCTCAAGTGTCATAGGGTATCGCCAATTCCATTCTCTTATATCCGTTACCAAGTGAAACTAATTAATCACCTGTTCAAATGCTAAGGCATAAATGGCTCCTAGAGGATTGGCGTTCGATTCTGATGATTGAAGCCATCGGTTTAAAGAAAATGTTCAGTGAGTTCACTGCTGTTGATAACCTATCATTTCAGGTAAACCCCGGAGAGATCTATGGGTTGCTTGGACCCAACGGGTCTGGAAAATCTACAACAATGAGGATGCTCTTGGGTCTGCTAAAACCAACAGAAGGAACGGCAAAAGTGATGGGCTTTGACATTAGAAATGAAGTTGTTGAAGCAAAACGCATGATGGGTTATGTGCCAGAAGAGCCGGTGCTTCCTGAACGTCTGACTGGTTGGGAGTATGCCAACTATGTGAGTGACATCTGGCGAATCCCCCGTGGGGCTGAGAGAGAGGAGGAACTTGATGAGCTTCTCACCTTGTTGGATATCAAG
>MEHG01000102.1 GCA_001940705.1 Candidatus Thorarchaeota archaeon AB_25 | reverse complement strand
TACTAAGGTTGTCGTATTCGCAAGAGATAATGATTGTACCCCGAAAAAGCCTGCAATGAAAAGAATAAGACCTCCACTTAAAATGGTGATGAAAAATCTAGGAATGGGTGGTCTTTTGGTTCGATCCAATATTGACCAGACAATTCCTGCACCAGTAGCGGTTGCTATGCCTATTGATACCATAAGCAGTTGCATTTCAGGTAATATATCAGGTGCCCGATACAAGAGTCCTGTGAAGAATTCCTCCGGGTCATACGGAGCCACGATATCACCGAAAAAAGTCATTCCTGCAAACATTGCTACTATGGCTGTTCCCGCCATACCCATTCGTGTTTTAATGAAACGACCGAAGGTAGATCCCAGACCTTTCCTCTTCCCGATAAGGATTCCAATCACCGCCCCTATCATAGCGATTTGCATTAGTGAAGGATGCGCAATTGATGACAGTGTGAGTGCCATTGTAGAGTACTCCACATCAGGTAGAAGTGGTGGAGGAAATGACCCCAAACCAGCAAATGCCGCTCCCCAATGCAGCCCCCAATCAGGGCTGAGAATGCCCGTTGCAGCAATGATGCTCAACGCGATCAGATTGACAACCAATGCAACTGCAGAGAATCGAATCAAGATCTGGGAGCGCTTGTTCCTCCATGCATAAATCAAGTTTGCTGGCCTTAGAGCACCTAATCTGCGTCCTAGGAACTGCACTATATCCTTTCTTTTTAGAAACACTATGAGAATGAAAAGCGGAAGGACTGTGGTTATTCCTATTACTGCCCATGTAGACAGAAATGCGACTATAGCAATCACTGCTAAAGCATAATGTGAGAATGGTCTTGGCGGTTTCTCGTCACCAATTGTGAAATCTGCCCCAACTCTTATCCTTGGGTCCAGATAGAAGTAGATGAAGTCTGCAAGAAGATTAGCAATCACCACAACCACAGTAATCATGAAGAAGGCTGCTTGAAGTAATGGGTAGTCCCTGTAGTAGACTCCCTCCCAAATCAAATTCCCAATACCTGGATAGGAGAATACCACCTCTGTCTGGAGTGCTCCAGCTACTGAAAATCCAAGCTGCAGCGCGATGACAGTTGTAATAGGGATCATCGCATTGGGCATGGCCTCCTTATTCAGTTGTTCTTTCTCAGTTCGTCCCTTGGCTTTGGCTGTCACCATATAATCCTCACTCAAGACGTCCAGCAGAGCGTTTCTTGTGATTAATGCAAATGAACCCAAGATAGCAATAATCAGCACAGTCCAAGGAAGCATCAAATGGGACAGCATATCAATAGCTAGACCGAGAGGGTTGCCCGTGAAGTCCATTCCGGGAGTTGTCAATCCCGGTGTCCCTGGAAACCAACCAAGGCCAAATGCGAAGAACATGAGGAAGAACATGGCTAACCAAAATGTGGGGATAGAGTAGGTAATCAGCGAGAACAGGAGTCCAAGAAAATCTGCTGGTCGACCTCGACGCCAAGCTGAGTTCTTGCCTATCCAGATTCCGATAACAATCGCTACCAGAGATGCAGGTACAACCAAAAGCAGAGTATTGCCAAGGTGTTGGATGATAATAGGTCCTACTTCTGCTTTAAAGTGAAAGGACATCCCAAGTTTCAAGGTGAGGAAATTTCCTAGAAAAAGAAAGAACTGCACATATAGAGGTTTATCAAGCCCAAACTGTTCAATTAATCGTTCCTGTGCAACCTCGGTTAGGTTGGGATTTCGAGCAAGGAAAGTCATTGGATCGCCAGGAAGGATGTGGAAGATTACGAAATCGATTGCCAGTACTATGAAGATTGTAACTATAGCTTGAAGTATTCGCTTGATTAGGACGTCTCGTAGTGCCATACTTATCCACTCTGTTTTGTCTTTGGATTATAAAAAATGGGAAATGAACAGACAGAAGTTCTATCTGTTCAATCTCTAATCCTATTCTATCTTATGCTATTTTTTCTTGACGAAATACACCACAACGACGACCAGTACTACGCCTATTCCTCCAACAGCTACGAGTAGCATTGGATCAATTGGCGGTGGAGTTGTAGGTATTGTCGTTGGTCCTGTTGTTGGTGTAGTGGGCACAGCAGGTACATCAACCTCTAGCCATGAATCGATGTTCCACATTGACAGGATGCCGCTCTGCCAGTCCGTGTGAGTGAATTCCCAAGCATCATTTCTGTACAGCTCGATATCATTGAACTCGACGAGAACAATGATACTTGAATCATTGTACATTATCTGTTGGAACTCATCACAAAGAGCTGCCCTCTCTACGTCATTAGTGGTCAGTTGTTGCGCCTTGTATATCTCATCAACCCTCGTGATATTCACACCATTCGGATTGATCCAGCTGTCACTCGTCATATACTGCATCATGCTATTTGGATCTGCAATCTGACTGTAGAAGGTTAGAGCTATGTCAAAGTCCCAAACTTCTGTAGCTGTTTGTGCAAGGAAGGTTGTTTCCTCAAGAGGGATTGCGGTGATAGCAAAACCTGCAGCCTCAAGATATGCGCTAACAAGCGAAACAATTGTGAAGTCTGTTGGTATACCTGTCACGTATTTGATTTCAAAGGACAATGTTTCAACAGTCCCAGCTACGTTTTTCTCGTAGACACCTGCTAGATTCTCCACCCATCCTGCAGCTTCAAGAGTCGTTCTAGCTTCAGCCATGCCTTGAGGATAGGTTATGAGTCCGTCATGATGCCACTTGAGCGCAGTATGGATTAGTGAGTCAGCTGCATTTGCATGTCCAAGATATGCAACTTCAGCTATCTGTGCTTTGTCAATGGCTTGATTCATTGCCTTTCTGACTTCTGGTTGGCGAAGTGCATTATGCTTGACTGGATTAGAAGCATATTCACCTTGAGCATTGGTGTAGTTATAGTACTGGTTCACAAGGAGACCTTCCCAACCCATCCATGCGTTTTCATTTATTGTGACCTCTTCTGGAATAGTACCAAGCTCTATGAATACTGGTTCAGTCTCACAGAAATCGATGGCTCCAGATTTTACAGCCTCGGTCATTACTTCTACAGTGTCGTAGAAGGTGACCAAGATGCCATCAATATTTGGCGCACCTAGATGATAGTCGGGGTTAGCATCAAGTCTGATGTAATCCCCTACTACATATTCGTCCAGCATGAAAGCTCCAGTGCCATTGAGTGGTGTTGGCCACGCAGGATCGAGCATGCCCCACCAGATTGAATCCCAATACCACGCAACATCATACAACCATCCCTCAGTTCCATACACAGGGTCATCCCATGTAAGAGGATTCCAGAGATGCTTTGCCAAAATTGGGACATAAGTCAAACCTGTAAGAAACGCTTCCTGGTTGATCGCAACTGGAGTTCCATTGTACGAGTCCCGGTAGTTAAGCTCATTCACAGGATCGCCTACACCACCATTTGGATCCCAGTGATAGATGCTTTCATAACCACTGTCCACAAAATTAAGGACTAGTGTGTGATCATCAGGAACTCTGATGTTTCTATGATCAATTCGAGGAGTTTGTCCCACCCAGAACCCGAGCCAGGTCCAAGTGAAGAGTGTCCAATTCGCGTCATGCGCTGTGAAGGGGGTGCCGTCATGCCATGTTGCGTCTGGATCCATATGCATTACTAACTGAGAGCCGTTTGATGCCCATTCCCAGCTCTCTGCGAGACAGGGTTGGATGCCCCAGTTGTCATCCCATCTGACCAGAGGGTCAAATATCCAATTAATAAACTCCCATGAACTGATTGATGCGGCCATTACCGGATTCAGGCTGTCTGGTTCCCCAAACATACCTATATTCATGATACTAGGTGTCTGTGCTACTACGTTTGTAGGCGTAGAGGCAAACAATGACAAGATCATGAAGACCGCCAGAGTCAGCGACAGGAGTACTTTTTCCTTCTTCAAAGATGTCACATCCTAAGGTAAGTTAGTCGATAAATACTAGTGTACACGGATTAAAATTGAACCAACAAGCGTGTTCATCAATGAACATATGTGGATAATACGTTGAAATCGCGTTTTATGAATCACGAACGCCGTTTTAACAGCACCAAAGCTACGACAACTGCTCCAAAACTGATACCCCCAATGATTAGAATTGGGTCTAGATTGAAGGGTTCTTCGGGAATAGTGCTAGTCGGAGAACTAGTGCTTGTTGGAGAAGATGTTTCAGACCCTCTATTTTCAAGCAACCAAAGTGAAATCGTGAGCATCATGTCCCATTCTGAGCCTAAATCGTCAAAGTCATTATCATATGAAACAACATTGTCACGGTTTGAGTCCTCTTCCCATTCTGGATGAGGGCCAGAGAGAAATACTCGTCCATCTTCGTACTCAAATGCAATCATAGCAGATTCATTGTTTGCAGCATATGTTCCTAAGCTATGGATGCCCTCTTTGCCAGCTATGTCAAACCAAGGACCTCCATAGTACATAATTGAATGATTCGCTGGCTCTTCAGATAGATCAATTAGAGGAGAAGTCTGGTTTATGATAATCTCGGTCATATCGAAATTTGGCCATAAGGCAATCTCCTCTACTGGACCAATTCCATATCCGTCAAAGAGGTTGAGTGGATACTCGAGGACATAACCCTCCCAAAGGAGCTTATCGCATCCAAAGTATGCTCCAGCGCAAACTCCAAAGAATGCACCACCATCTCGGACGAAATTCCGAATCTCAATAATGCCTGCTCCTGCAAGGTCCTCATTGTAAGTCCCTGCCCAACCTCCAGGAACCACTATCATATCATAATCAGAAAGATTCCCAGCAGAGATATCTGATGCATAGAGGACATCAACTGAGGCATTCATCCAAGAGAACATGAATTGCAGTGCAGTTCTACTTAATACACTGGATGAGGGATCACCATAATACACAGCAATATTCTTTCCAGTTAGGTCCGTAGGTGCTGTCTGCCCATTTGTGGTTGTCATTAGAAATGGGCTTAGCATGAAGAGAGTTGTAATCAATAGAACGATAATCTTTCGAGAATTCTGCGTATCCATCTATCAACATCTCATTAGACCCAATTATGACGTTCAAAGATATTTGATTCTATGGTTCTGTCTTGTTCATTCATGTACATGCTTGTTGCAACCTTTCATATCATTGTTCAAGCTCCTGTGTAAGTTGACAGAAGAAAAGGCAAGTTAGAATTTCACCTGTGGTGATTGACAGAATGACTCAAGAAAATACTTCGGTTGATGAGATTCGAAAGACAGTACAACATCTTTGCGATTTTGGTCAGAAGGTTGCTGGTACTGAGGCAGAGGTACAGGCTGCCAACTATCTCTACGATTGTCTCAAGGGTTTTGGTTTTTCGAAGGTTGAGAAACAAGCCTTTGACGTCCATGGATGGAATCCTCGTTCAAGTACTGTCAAAATAATCGAACCCGTTCAAAAGGAAGTAGAATCAGCTCTATTTCCGTATTGCAAATCCGAATCAGTCGAAGGACCAGTGGTCCCTATTGAAAGAAGAGAGGATGACTCTTCTCCAGACAATAAGGGTTTGATCGCATATGCTGATTGGGGAAATGATGTCTATCTTAGTGTTAGAGCAACATATTTTCGCGCAGTCAAGCTTGAGTACAAAGGCTTGATTGTGGCTGGACCTCAAGACGATCTATTGAAGATAGTTGTAATAGCATGTGGGGGGCTCCTCAAAATTCCAGTCGTATGTATCACCAAAGAAGAAGGAGACTCTCTTCGCTCAATGATGGACAAAGGTGAGGTGACGGTGAGTATTGAAACAGATGTTGAGATTTCAGAAAAGTCACAGTCTCACAATGTTGTTGCAATTCTTGAGGGAGATGGGACTTCTGAACATGAGATTGTCGTAGGCGCACACTATGACTCATGGTTTCAAGGTGCTGCTGACAACTGTGCCCCTGCTGCTACAATCCTTGAGCTAGCAAGATTGTTCCATGCAAAGGCAAAGGAAGGTCAGTTACCTAAGAGGACAATCAGGTTTCTATTCTATGGGGCCGAAGAGAGTGGCTCTAACGATTTCTATTTCTGGCTTGTCGGATCTCAAGCTTATGTCAGAGATAATCAAGATTCAGTAGCTAAGACTGCTGCAGTTCTGAGTCTAGACTCCACGGGTTATACACATCCAGCAACTGACCACATAGATGCTACTACCGACGTTCTCGATTTTGCTAAATCACTGCGAGCGGATGAAGGGAAGGTTCCTTCTCTAACCTATGGAACTCCTCCAAGTTATGGGAGTGACCACTGGTTCTTTGAAATTTCTGGGGTTCCAACGATTTATGGAGTGGCCTTTACAAGTCCACTCTATCACACACAGAAGGATATTCCAGAGAACTTGGATTTTAATGCTGTACATTTCTATGCTGAGTACATGAAGAAAGCGCTACTGCATCTTTCAAGCTGCAATCTCCTTCCAATAGACATCTTTGCGCCTTTAGAGAGATTTGAACAAATACTCTCGAAATACAGTGGAATGGAGGGAAACCCTGTTGACCTCAAACCGTTAGTTGAGGAAGTGAAGCATTTGATTAAACGCAGGTCTTCGTTTCGAAAGCTACTTGCATCTGCAGAGCAAGATAACAATCCAGAACACCTAGCTAGTATCAACCAGTTCTTATTGAAAGCAGTGTATGGGTTCAATCGCACAATAGGTTTTACAACACGACCTTTTGAAACGTATACCAGTGATTATCTTTCCCGTCTTGAGATGATAGAGGACTATGTACACCTCAACAAATCCATTACTAGTCTTCGCCAAATTCCAATCGCCACCTTCGATTCTGTAACAGTCAAGCGAATGGAATCGCAATCAGACAATCCCTATAATTGGCTCAGAATTCATGATTCTCTTGCGAATTTGGAACAAGAACGTGCAAGGATAAAGAACGAGATACAAGACGAGATTGCATCACTGTCAGAGTTGATTTCAAATCTTATGGAAGAGATAGACAAGATAATTGACACCTGATTCCATGAAGGGTCAATGTTCACTCATGTACATAGTTGTTGCAACGTTTCATATCATTGTTCATGCTCTATTACTAGATTAGTTATAACTAGACCAGTTTTTCGTCGCCTCAATGGTCAAAACGTTCCTCCGGAGAGATTCATCAATGGTAGACTCGAAAGAGATCATAAAGAAAGAGAAAGAGTTCATTGTTCCTGCCTATGGCAAGAAACCGATAGTTATTGTTGAGGGAAAGGACACGATTGTCAATGATGCAGATGGCAATGAGTATATAGACTGCTTGAGTGGGATATCAGTTACAAATGCAGGTCACTGTCCAGATCGACTTGTTCGAGCAGGGCAGGAACAAATGGCTAAATTGATTCATTGTTCCGGCGTGTATCACAATATTCCGGCAACCCTCTTAGCTGAGAAAATTGCTGGGATAACTCCATCGCCTTTGACCAAGTCATTCTTTGTCAATAGTGGTGCTGAGGCAGTGGAAGGTGCAGTAAAGATTGCGAAAAAGTTTGCAGTTACTCAAGGCCGTACAGGTGCAGGTGTCATTGCACTTGAGGGATCATTTCATGGCAGACTTGGTTTATCGCTTACTCTGACAGGGCAAGCAAAATACAAGAAGGGATTTGGAACCTTTGCAAACTTTCCAGGTGTTGCTCATGCTCCAATGCCGTATTGCTACAGATGTCCACTCTCTTTCCCTGATTGTGATATCGAGTGTGCGAGAAAGGTGAAGGACATCATAAAATACCACACAACCGCAGATGTGGCTGCAATGATTGTAGAACCTGTAATGGGGGAGGGAGGAATAATTGTGCCCCCTAAGGAATACCATGATCTCGTTCAAAAAATCTGCAAAGACCACAATGTGCTCTATATCGCAGATGAGGTTCAAACTGGATTCGGTAGAACTGGCAAGATGTTTGGAATAGAGCATTTTGATATCAAACCAGATATCTTGACAATGGCAAAAGGATTGGGTGCAGGGATGCCAATAGGTGGCTATGTGACTACATCTGAGATTGCAGATTCTCTTGTTTCTGGTGATCACTTCTCAACATTTGGAGGAAATCCAGTATCTTGTGCTGTTGCAGCAGAGAATATCGATTACCTTCAGGAAGAGGGCTTGATATCAAATTCCGAGAAGATTGGAAATCAGGTCAGAAAGAGAATTACTGAGTTGCAGAACCAAATCAGTTTAATCGGGGAAGTCAGGGGCAAAGGTCTCATGATTGGTGTTGAGTTGGTTAAAGACAAGAAAGCGAAAACTCCAGCACCAGACGAAACAACAGAGCTCGCTAAGCGTTTTATGAAGAAAGGAGTTCTTGTTGGAACTGGAGGAGTTCTGGGGAATGTCATCAGATTCCAACCTCCATTGTGTATCACTACTGAGCAAGCAACTAAAGTGCTAGACATATTCGAAGAGGAAGTAAAACAACTGTGATAACACAGAAGCTCAATGATCAGTTATTGCAAATGGTTTCAATCGAAGAGATTCGTGAAACAATTGAGAGGTTATGTTCTATTGAGAACAAGATTGCTGGAACGGAAGCTGAAAAGAAAGCAGTAGCATATTTGAAAAAACGACTCTCAGACTATGGGTTGAAGAACATAGAAGAAGAATCCTTTGACGTGCATCTTTGGAATCCTGTGTCATGTAGTCTGAAGGTGACAAGTCCCATTCAGAAGAAGATCAAAGCAGTTGTTTTTCCTTACAGCCAGTCAGCCAAGGTTAAGGGGTCTCTAGTTCAATTTCATCGTACGAGTCCGGAGAAATACGAAAAAAACAACGGAACAATCGGCATAACAGCTTGGGGACCTGATCTCTATCTTGGTCCAATGAAGGCTTACTTCAATGCTCTCGATCAGGAAGCAAAGGCAATAATCATTGCGTCCCCCATAGGGGGTGACCTCACCAAGGTAGTCGTTGTTTCATCAGGAGGGCTTCTCAAAATTCCAGCCATCAATGTGACAAAGGAGGATGGGGATTATCTGTTCAAGCTAGTTGAGAGCGGTCCGGTGACTATTGAAATCGAGCTTGATGTCGAATACTCAGAGAGTGGAGAATCTCAAAATCTCATCGCAACTATTCAGAGTACAGTTGGTTCAAAAGAGGAAATTGTTGTAGGAACTCATATTGATGCGTGGTTCAAGGGTGCAGCGGAAAGTTCAGCTCCCACAGCAATAGCATCAGA
>MEHG01000101.1 GCA_001940705.1 Candidatus Thorarchaeota archaeon AB_25 | reverse complement strand
CACCCCTTCGACTTATGCCTGCATTGGGGTACATTGTAGTGTGTGCTGCACCAATCCTTTGGGTTTCAGAGCTATTGATATACCGTCTTGTCAAGAGAAGAAAGAAGTGAGGTAGCGGGAATGCCATCATTTCTCAAAAGAACGAAAAGCCTACCAATTGTGTTCCAGTTAGGTGAAACCACATGGAAAGTCTTCATGGTCTTGTTGAGCATCCGAAAATCCATTGGACCAAGAGAACTCTCGAAGCGGTTGAAACTAAGTAGTCCCAGTGTAGGTCTCTACCATCTTAACAAGCTCACGGAACACGATCTAACTCTGAAGACAACAGATGGTGAATACCTCGTAAACCCGGACGCAGACCTAGGCTTTCTTGAGAACTACCTCTTCTTTGAACACGGTGCCATTCCAAGAATGACCTTCTATGCATCCTTCGTCACTGGGCTTCTTATCATCTATCTAGTGACAACACCCCCCGATTTTGGGGCACACAATGTGTTTGCACTAGCCATAGGAATGTCTGCGTCAGCATTTTTTTGGATGGAAGTATCCCGACACTACAACGCCATGGCTAAGTAACTCACACATTTTCCCGGTCGATGACCTCTTCTCGCAGCTCTCCCATTACCGGAAACTCCTCCCCATGATAGTGGAACTGAAAGTGTGGTCTTCCTCTAGCTGGTAGTCCGCAGCCAAGTAAAGAGAACATCATGATCGAGATGAAGATGATGATGGAAGGCATATCCCTCACTGAGATTGCAGTAGAAAATGTGAGTGGCCACAGGAAAATTCCAGCTATTAACATAAACGCCACAAATGAGGTGATGTAGAATCCATAAGACCGTTCAGTGCTAACTGCATCACGTCCCACGAGAGCCACCAGCCTCTACAATTCACATCAACTCGAATATAGACTTCGGTCTACGCTGATGGTGGTGCTAAACGAAAAGAAGTGATTGCATAACGGGCGGGGCAGCTCTAAGCCGCCCTCCCGTTTGCCTATACTAAACAATCTAGAAGTCGTATGCTTTCAGGGTCTTTCTCTTGTTGTCCTTGCAGCGTTTTGCGGCCTCTTTCATCATCTCGTCAATCCTGACGTTGATAGCGTCGTAGGCATCGGATCCGACCATCATCTTGTTGGACCTAGCGAAATCCTGTACTGCTTTCTTCACAAAATAGGTAATCTTTGGTTTTGCCATTTCGTTGTTTTCCCCTAAGAGATATTTCCTTGACTGGTGAGATTGTGGGACACGAATAACGCGTCTCAAAACCTTCCCGGCTTCAGGCAGAAACTTGTGTATTTGACCAGTTAATAAGGATATGTCGTAGAAACGCTCTCTGTTTTAACTACACGCCTTCTTGCTCACTTATTTTGGTTTTGACTTTTATACCACGAGCTGTTTTCCGAACTACTGTATAACGATACATTTATATGAAAATGTAAAAATGTACAGTTGGCGAACAAAAAATGAGTGACGATTTAGACAATATTCGCAAAGAACTTGAAGAGGTTCGCAAACTAAAGGAAGAACTTCGACGTGAAGTCGAAGACGTACGTCGCGAGAAAGAAGATTCTCATAGACACAGAGTTGATGAAGCCCGCCGTAGAGCAGAGGTGGGACGACCGGTACGACCTCCACGACCACCGAAAGCACCCAGGGCTCCACGTGTTCCTCGAGTAGCGAGGGTTGACCTCAATCTCGAAGATCTCACAGACTCTCTGGAGACCATGATGGATGGACTTGGTGATCAGATCGAGATGAGTCTCAGAAGTGTTGAAGGTCTAAAGATACCCGGTATTAGGGTGCAAAAGGGTCGTCGAAGAACAAAGAGGCGAAAGGAACATCACCGTGAGATTGAAGCAATCGCTCCTGAGAGGGTGGCAAAAATAGTTGCACCACTCGGAAGTGAAGAGCGATTGAAACTACTTGATTATCTCAAGACCGGCGGGAAGACCTTCAATGATATCGAGAATTATACTGGCAAGACTGGCAGTTCACTGACCCATCACCTCAATCCGTTGATTGAAGCAAGTTATGTAGTCAAGGGCGAAGTCCGAGGAACCTACTATGTCACGGTGGAAGGACGGCTAGCCTATAGACTTGCTCAGTGGTTAACTCACAGAGTTGAGAGGCAGCGAGAGCGGAAAAGCAACAATGGTGACGCTGAGGATGAGGTCGATATTGAGTTTGCAGATGACACCGATTTAGAAACAGCTGACATTGAGAAAGCTGAGAAACACCTCGAGACTCTGGCTGAAGAGCTGGAAGAAGCTGCTGATGAAATTGATGCACATCAGGATGAGCTAGAGGAAGCTCGAGACGCACTCGAGGAGGCTCGAGAAAAAGAACTCGAGGAGCTTGAAGAAGCTAGTGAATCCCTTGAGGAAAAACTCGAAGCTGAAGAGGATGAAGAAGACCTAGACGATTTGGATTGGGATGATTAGGGAGGAATAAGAGATGAAGAACATAAAGCCTGATAGTAACGTAATGGTAACAACACAGGAGATTGATATTCTCTCACACGAGAAAGCCTATGTGCGTATGAGCGCGGGCTGTGTGTGGAGTTACCTGCTCCAAGATGGAGTTCGTGTCGGTGTCGCCTTTGCTGGACCCTCACGCTTTGCAGTTGATGCAATCGCAGAGACCGATATGGGTGCAATGGGTGAGTCGATAACTGGTGACCTCGCTGGCATACAGCTGTTCATTGGATCCACCTCTTTGGAAAATATCTCTAAGAACGCTGAGAGTTCGGATATCTTGAACCAAGGTTTCTCAAACCCTGAAGCATTCACCAAGGAGATTGAATCAACAGTCACTGAACATCTGAATGGAACAAACAAGAAGATAACCATTGAAAGTAAGAAGGATTCCAAGCTACTTTTCGGAACCGACTCAAACAACAAGACGATACTACTTGTCTTGAGTGAAGAGAAAGGACTTGTCTTAACGTACGGTAAATCAGTCTTTGTTTTGGGTGACGACAACTTTGTGTCAGTCAGCAAATCTGGAGTTGTAGTATCAAACAAAGAAGGCAAACAGATCATTATAGGTAAGGAAGGAATTGTTGGTCTTGATAGCTTCATAGACGTAGGTCCAATCATCACCAGGTCTGTGGCTGGAGCTATGCAGGGATTAAGGGGGCTCAAGTCCTTGAAATCCATGAAGCAAACCATGAGAGGCACGATGAGTAGTAGAGGATGGGTGGACAATGTCGATGACTTCGACTGGGAGGACTGACGGAGAATGGATGAAAGTATTGCTAACCTCCCCAAACTAGAATCAAAGATGGTCCACTACCTTTGGCGTCTTTCATCCGATGTTCTCCAAAATTATGGTGACATTAGTCTTAGTGACTAAATCACAAATCTAGCAGAAAGCATGTTCTCGGGCCCCTTTGTCTTTCGGGGGCCTTCCCCTTTTTTATGTTGAAGTTCTGATTGCTCTAGGTCTGATTTGAAGCTCGTAGAGTGAATGATACTTGCCTTTTCGTCGCATCAATTCTGCGTGTTTACCAACCTCGACTATCTTCCCATCTTCGATGACAATTATCCTGTCAGCGTTCACGATGGTTGAAAGTCTATGTGCAATCACGATAGAAGTGCGACCCTTAAGAAGCGCTTTCATTCCCTTCTGGATAGCATGTTCTGTATAGATGTCCACGGAACTGGTGGCCTCATCTAGAACCAGAATCTTTGGATTCGCAAGCAAGGCTCGTGCAAAACTGACTAGCTGCCTCTCTCCTTCAGAGAGTTTGCTACCTCTTTCTCCTACCTCGGAATCAAACCCGTTCTCTAAACTCTCAAAGATTCTGAGCGCACCAATTGCCTCTGTGGCAGCCATGATCTCTTCATCTGTTGCTTCAGGTCTTCCGTATCTGATGTTTTCTTTTACAGTCCCCATGAACAAGAATGCATCCTGGAGTACTAATCCAATGTTAGCATGCAGTGACTTTTGAGTCACAGAACGAATATCAATACCATCAATCTTGATTGTACCGTCAATAATCTCATAGAATCGATTCAGAAGACTCACCACAGTGGTCTTGCCAGCTCCTGTGTCACCCACAAGAGCTACTGTTTCACCAGGTTGAATCTCAAGCAGGAAGTCATGCAAAACAACAGGACCATCTCCATACTTGAACTCGTCGATGTTGAAATGAATATGTCCCTCTACTTCTGGCAATGGGGACGCATCAGGCCGGTCCATCACCGCTGGTCTTGAGTCAATCACAGTGAAGACGCGTTCACCACCTGCAAAGGCACTCTGAACTGAAGTGTAGAAGTTTGCGATGATGAGGATTGGTCTGAAGAAGCGATCATTAAACTGAAGGAAGAGAACAATAGTTCCGAGTGTTATTGTCAATGGATCCTGAATGTATATTATCCCGCCGACCAGCAGCACAATTGCCATACCCAACCCACTGATGAACCTGATTCCTGGGAAGAAAGTTGCTTGAGCTTTCCCTGCGTCAACATTAGCCTCATAGTCTGCCTTGTTTAGCTCGTCAAAAATCTCCGCACTTATTCGTTCTCGCGCAAAGCTCTTCGTGACTTTCGCTCCGGATATGCTCTCTGCGTAGTTTGCAGTGACGCTGGAGATAGTCTTCCTTGTAGACCTATAGGCCTCTCGGAGCTTCTTTCTGAAATACAAAGTTGTGATCAGCAACACAGGAACCACTGATAACGAGGCAAGTGCCAATCGCACATCCACTGTGAAGATTACAGCTCCAATAGCAAACACTACGAAGATTTGTGCAAACGTGCTTATGAGCCCTCCACTCAGAAGTTCGCTCATTCTATCAACATCATTTGTCAGTCTAGAGATGACCCTCCCACCTGATGAATGGTCGTGGAACTCCTCGGACATCTCCTGAACATGGTTGTAGAGTCCCTGTCTAATATCATAAACTGCCTTCTGTCCCATCAGTGCCATTTGGTACTCTTGACCATAGGCTGTGAGCCATGAAAAGAACTGGAGTGTAATGTAGAACAGTGCTGTGTATAGGATAGCCTGCAAATTACCGCTTGGAAAGTCAACATCGATTGCCTGCATCAAGACGAACGGTGTCCACACACTGATTATGATGCTGAATATGGTGAATACAACTACTGATGCGAATAGCTTTCGGTAGGCTAGAAGATACTGTACCATGCGCCAGAGGAGGGTTCTATCTTTGTATTCGTAGGTCCTGGCGTCTGGATCATCGGCACTATCCAAGCTCATGCTCTGTCACCTCCCCGCACACTTACTTCTGCTGAACTATCATCATCAATGAAGGCTGCCATCTCCATCTCGGTAAGGGTCTGATGTATTCCTGCGTAGAGTCCTCCAGCTGCTATTAGCTCCTCATGAGCGCCCATCTCTACAATCTGTCCATGTTCCATCATCACAATCAAGTCTGCATTCCTGACGGTGCTCAACCGATGTGTGATTATGAATGTGGTTCGATCTTTCATCAGGTTCTCAAGAGCCTTCTGAATGAGCATCTCTGTCTTTGCATCTACGGAGCTGGTGGAATCATCCAGTATCAAGATGCGTGGGTCTGCTACCAATGCTCTTGCTATTGCAACCCGCTGTTTCTGACCACCACTTAGAGTGACCCCCCGTTCTCCAACCTCAGAGTCATACCCTTCCTCTAGGGTCACAATGAAATCATGAATCATTGCAGCTTTTGCTGCCTCCTCGATATCCTCTAGAGTGGCCTCGGGTCTTCCAAACGCAATGTTCTCACGAATAGTGGCTGAGAACAAAAATGGATCTTGATGTACCATGCCTATCTGTTTTCTAAGATTGTCAATAGCATAGAGCCGTGCGTCAATACCATTAATACGGACTGTACCTGGGGGATTTACCTTAACTTGCTCCCCATCAATTGTCACACTGTCATTCTCAACTGGGAACTCGCTATCTTCGATTTTCACAGTTTCCTTGTTGCTGACACTATAGGTTTTCCCTTGGTAAGTCACGGTACTACTGGAGTCGACATCATAGAATCTAGGAATTAGATTGACAAAACTTGTCTTCCCTGAGCCGGTCCCTCCTAATAGAGCCACAATTTGACCAGGTTTCACACTCAGTGAAACATCACGCAGGATGAAATTGTCCCCTGTGTAACTAAAGTAAACATTATCGAAATCGACTGCTCCGGTGAACTCTGGTACTTCAACAGGGTTCTCAGGATCAGTCACTGCCTCTGCTGCATCTAGAATATAGAAAGTCCGCTCTCCTGAAGCAGATGCCCTCTGGTACATACCTACTCCCCAACTAAGGAATCTTGCTGGGAGCATCAACATACCCACAAGGGAAACAAAACCCACGAACTCTCCTAATGTCAGCGGAGATGGCACTTGATTGATCAGGTCTCCACCAATATAGATTAGGAAACCTACTACTGACCCAAAGAGCGCTGGGAGCATTGGATGATATAACGACAAGAGTCTGCTGGCTTCAACTCTGAGTTCTAAGAATCCCATATTCTCTTGTTCTACTCTCTGCGCTTCTCTTTCCTCTTGCGCGTATGATCTGACCACCTTATGTCCGTAAACATTCTCCGCAAGAACGGAGCTGAGAACACCATACTGCTTACGTGCTGCATAGAAGACAGGTCTCACTTTCTTTGCGAAGACATAGATGAATCCGACAATTATTGGGATGAGCAGGAACATGTAGATTGTGAGGTCGGGACTGACTGTAAACATGACAAGGAATGTTCCTACAAGCATCGCAGAACCGATGAATACAACCCTGATTCCCCAGAAAAGAAACTCCCTCATTGTTGCGACATCTGTAGTGGCCCGAGCAAGTAGCTGACCTGTTTCGTTCTCATCATAGAATGCAAGGTCCTTGCCCATTAGACTCTCGTAGATGTCCTTTCGAAGGTCATAGATGACCCTCTGGGAGGAAATTGCAGCTCCGTACCTTCCAATGACATCGGATATTGCATAAAGTCCTCCAATTGAAACGTAGAGTAGGACATTGGGCAGTAGTTGGTCTAGATTATCAGCAAGAATTACGTTGTCAATGATGTGAATCATGACAAGTGGAGCCATTAGATTGAATATTGTTCCTACACCCGCTGCGGCAAGGAACCCGAATAGGAGCCCTTTGTGTCTAAGTGAATATCCAATCAGCCTACTAATATGGCCCATTCATTCAACTCCGTTTTCGTCGGAAATATTCATTTATGATAAGACTTGTGTAGCACGCAGACGAAATCTCAATTATTTGCTGCATTTTTCAGCAAGTTTGCCTCCAAGAGCACGACACTGCTCTAGGATTGAATCACTCGGATAATCTTTTGCCTTGATTGGATTTTCCTCGATAAGACTTCCACCAGCTTCAGAAAGCTTGACCGCGATCTCATCTGGAGCTTCTCCACTCCATCCATAGGAACCAAAAGCTGCTGCTGCGAGTCCATTGAGTGGTGGTAGTTCTGAGAGTATTCTCTTAACCATGGGGAGCGTTTTCTTCATTCGGGTAGAACTTCCTAGAGCTATACCACAGATGTCATCAAATCCCGAGAACTCCTTTGCGTCAACTACTGCACACTCAGCCCCTGCTGAAGATGCACCCTCACAGATGGCCTCAGCCATTGCCTTTGTCCTGCCTCTAGTACTTTCGTATACTACTGCAACTTTCATCATGACTCCTGAGAAAAATGAAACTGTGTAACAAAAGAGTATCGAAATGGGATTTTCAAATCTAATAGGCCCACTATTTAAAACTAAACCCACTTACAATGAACCAAGCATGAGCGATGATAAAATCACTGTCAAGACGCGGCTTAAGGCTAAGAAGGTGTGCGACGTTCTTATTCGCTACTATGGTAAGGCAGTGAGTGCAAGAAAGCTTCCACCACTAGATGAGCTTGTGATGACAATCTTAAGTCAGCATACAAACGATGTAAACATGTTTCGCGCTTATGAGGCACTCAAGGAACGATTCCCAACATGGGAGGAGGTACTTGATGCACCTCAGGAAGAGGTGGCTCTGTTCATTCGTTCATCAGGGATGTACAATCTGAAAGCAAAGCGCATCCAAACTACACTCCGAGAGATAAATGAAAGAGTCGGCCGACTTGACCTTTCCCATCTTGAAACAATGGAGTTGGATGAGGCAAAGCAGTGGTTGACATCACTTCATGGAGTTGGTCCAAAGACAGCAGCGATTGTTCTTCTCTTTTCCTTTGAACGTCCCGTGTTGCCAGTTGACACACATGTTTGGAGAGTTACTAAACGACTCGGATTGATTGATGAGAAGGTCTCTCGCGAAAAGGCTCATGTCCTTTTAGAACAGATCATGCCGAGTAGCTGCATTCCGTCTCTGAACAAGAATCTGGTTCGTCATGGTAGGGAGGTCTGCCGAGCACAAAACCCAAAGTGTGAGGAATGTTTTCTTAGTCATCTTTGTAATTATTATAATGGCCTCAAATGATGTTTGAAGCGCTTAGCTAAGTATTTCAAAGGTAGTCACTAGCAATACCTTCAAATGCTTCTGCTTTTCATCGATAAATGTCTATACAAAATACGTGGAGCTTCAACTCTTTGGACTTCTTCCTACTAATAATCGGTGCGGCTCTTGTGCTAGCATACATTGGTGCCTTCATACTCAAGAAGCTAGGTATCCCTCAGACGCTTGGATTCATGCTTGCTGGTATAGTACTCGCTTTGGCAGGTATCCTGACAGAGCAATCTATCCATGATTTACAATTCTTTGTTGCACTAGCTCTAGGACTGATAGGTTACAATATAGGTCATGAGTTGAGCAATCCCAATCTTACAAGAGGAAGAATACGAAGACTCCTGATTATCGTTTTCATCGAAGCTACTGCAGCCTTTGCTTTGGTTGCATTTCTGACATTCATGCTTCTTTCATCAGTTGGGTTTCCTCAAGCGTTTCCAACAGCAATCCTCTTTGGGGCTGTAGCTAGTGCAACTGCACCTGCTGCAACAGCTGATGTAGTCTGGGAATGTGAGTGTGAGGGTCCTGTGACATCTTCTCTCATGTTTGTTCTCGCCGCTGATGATATTGCAGCAGTCATACTAACAAACTCAGCCATTGCCTTTGCTTTGTGGGTTTATGTCCCTGATTCATTGGCCTTCACATCAGTCCTATTTCAACCTGTGATAGGTATTTTCGGTTCTGTGATTCTGGGAATCGTGTTTGGTTTGATCTTTCTCTATCCTGTCAACACCGAGAATGACAGAGGAAAACTACTCGAGCTTGAGATTGGAATGGTTATTCTACTGATTGGGTTTATTGAAACCATCAACTTGTATCTCGAATCTCAGGGATTCCTAATCCACATCAGCGACATTTTCGCAGCTATGGTTTTTGGCTATCTAGTACGATCACGAATTAGTCATGACAAAGAGCAAGTTCCTGAACTACTTGAACGTGTAATGGCTCCCATTGTGATGATCTTCTTTGTCATGGTAGGGGGAAGAATGGCACAGCTTCTAACGA